>NZ_JBJDOQ010000025.1:0-58319 GCF_044901215.1 Stenotrophomonas sp. NPDC078853
AGACCGAAGGCATCATCATGGTCGGCGAAATCGGCGGTGACGCCGAAGAAGCCGGTGCCGAGTACATCAAGCAGTTCGTGAAGAAGCCGGTGGTCGGCTTCATCGCCGGTGCGTCGGCTCCGGCCGGCAAGCGCATGGGCCACGCCGGTGCGATCGCATCGGGCGGCAAGGGCACCGCGGAAGGCAAGTTCGCCGCCATGGAAGCGGCCGGTGTTGTCACCGTCCGTTCGCCGGGCGACCTCGGCGCTGCCATCGCCAAGCTGGTCAAGTAAGGCCTCTGCCGGCCCCGGCCGGCACGATTCTGTAGCGCCGAGCCATGCTCGGCGGCTGCAGGAGTAAACAGAAAGCCGCCTTCGGGCGGCTTTCTGCGTTTGGGCGCGGCGCTACAATGGCGGCATGGCAACCACAGGCTGGAATCCCTAATGGCTTCGATCCGCATCGCGATGGCGCAGTTTGATTTCCCGGTCGGCGCAGTCGCCGCCAATACCGACCGGATCATCGAGATGATCGAGCAGGCGCGCGACGACCACGGCGCCGACCTGGTGCTGTTCCCCGAACTGGCCGTCAGCGGCTATCCGCCGGAAGACCTGCTGCTGCGGCCGGGTTTCCTGCAGCATTGCGAACAGGCAATGCAGCGCATCGCGCTGGCCTGTACCGGCATCACCGCCGTGGTCGGTTGGCCCGAACCGGCCGGCGCAGTGGTCTACAACGCGGCCAGCGTGCTGCGCGATGGCATCGTGGAAAAAACCTACCGCAAGCGCGAGCTGCCCAACTATGCGGTGTTCGACGAGCGCCGTTACTTCGATATCGACCCGGACGGCCCGAGCTGCGTGTTCGACGTCAACGGCGTGCCGGTAGGCGTACTGATCTGCGAGGACCTGTGGTTCGCCGAGCCGCTGGCCGACACCGTGCGCAATGGCGCGCAGCTGGTGGTGGTCCCCAATGCATCGCCCTATGAGCGTGGCAAGCATGCGCAGCGCGATGCGGTGCTGGCTGCGCGGACGCGCGAAAGCGGGGCCGCCATCGCCTACCTCAACGTGGTCGGTGGCCAGGACGCGCTGGTGTTCGATGGCGCGTCGGTGGTGGCCGACGCCGACGGCACCGTGCACCCGGCCGCCGCGGCCTTCGCCGAACAGTGGCTGGTGGTCGAGTACGAAAGCGAAGCCCGGCGCTTCATGCCGCTGCAGTGGATGGACGACGGCGATGAGAGCATGGACGCGCTGGCATGGCGCGCGGTCACCCGCGGCCTGCAGGACTACTGCAGCAAGAACGGGTTCCGGAAAGTCTGGCTGGGCTTGTCCGGTGGCATCGATTCGGCGCTGGTGCTGGCGATGGCCGTGGATGCACTGGGCGCGGAGAACGTGACCGCCGTGCGGCTGCCTTCGCGTTACACCGCCGGACTGTCCAACGACCTGGCCAGCGAACAATGCGAGGCGCTCGGCGTGAAGCTCGAAGAAATCTCCATCGAGCCTGCGTTCAAGGGCCTGATGGAGGCGCTCGGGCCGATGTTCGAAGGCACCACGCCGGACATCACCGAAGAGAACCTGCAGAGCCGCAGCCGCGGGGTGATCCTGATGGCGCTGGCCAACAAGTTCGGTGGCCTGCTGCTGACCACGGGCAACAAGAGTGAGTACGCGGTGGGTTACGCGACCATCTACGGGGACATGTGCGGCGGATACGCACCGCTGAAGGACCTGTACAAGACCGAAGTGTTCGGGCTGGCCAAGTGGCGCAATACCGTGGGCGGCGCACCGGTGATTCCGCCGGCGGTGATCAGCCGGCCGCCGTCGGCCGAACTGCGTGAGAACCAGACCGACCAGGATTCGCTGCCGGCCTACGACGTGCTGGACGGCATCCTGTACCGCTTCGTGGACCAGGAACAATCGCGGGAGGAAATCATCGCCGCCGGTTATGCCACCGAGGTGGTGGAGCGTGTGCTGCGGCTGGTGCGCATCAGCGAATGGAAGCGCCACCAGGCCGCGCCGGGCCCGAAGGTCTCGCGCCGCGCATTCGGGCGGGAGCGACGCTATCCGATCACCAACGGATACCAGGGCTGAAGAGAGCAAACCCCTGAGAGCAGTGCTCTGAGCGAAATCTGCATGCAGCCACCTGTGATAGCGGCAATCTTGGTAGCCCCGATCAGCAGGAGTGCATTGCATGAATCTGACTCCCACCCTGCCTGTACAGGCGACGATCAGCGCCGTGAGCGCAGCCCCCGCCCGACGGCGCTGTCCCGCCCCCCACGCCGGGTCACTGCCGGGCCGTTTGAAGCAGGTGTCCAACGCGGCGGGGTGCTTGGCGCTGCGGGGCCTGAAGGCGGCATGTCGTGAGCCGGGAAGGGCCCTCACCTTGATGGCGGCGATGCTGGCCGGCCTGCGCCCGGCCGGCGCGGGGCCGTCCGGCTGCCGGTATCCTGGGCTGCCCGGCCCGGAGGGTGTTGCCGATGCACCCGCTTCGACGGCTGCTGACCAGTGGGAACAGACAGGCCGCCACATCGGTGCCGAGGTAGCGCTGTGCATGCGCACGCGCCATCTGGCGGGTATCGTTCCGGCCGCTACCGAGGCGCACTGCATGGGACAGATCGCGTTCAATCGTGCGATGGAGATCCCGTTCGATCCGGATCAGTTCCGCGAGGTAGGGCGTGAGGCGCCTGACCTTGATTCCGAAGCCGGCCGGTATGTCGCCCTGGTCGAGCGTGGCATGCATGCGTCGGTGACGATGGTGAAGCCCACGCCGGTACTGCAGAACATCGAGGATGCGGCGCGTCTCGCCAATGGGCTGCCTGCGGTCCAGCATCGGATCAAACACGCCGCAGGCCGCATCATCAGGGACTGCAACCTTGACGAGCGCGTGGACAATGATGCGCTGGGTCAACCAGGATTGTTCATCCGGGCGGACCTGGACCTGGTCCTGCAGGAAGCGTGCAGCGAAGAGATATTGGCTCCCCCGACCACCATGGAGCGGGGCGCTGCGGCGCGCCAATGCGGCGTTGTATTACCAGTCTGACCGCGTGAAGGACGAGCGCGCCTTCCTTGTCGGGCAGCATCGCATCCATGCAGGCCAGGCGTCCGCATCGGCAGAGGGGGCCTTCGAAGCGAAGGTCGTCGATCTGATCGCCGAACGCACCGGGATCTGAGTTCCAGGCGCGCGCCGGGTGAGCGGCGCAGCCTGCTTTCCAGCAGCACGCATGTGCAACCCAGGAGCAACCAGATGAGACTTGCCGAGATGTTGGTCGCCGGCCTTGGCGCCGTGGCCGGGCTGCAGGGCCGAAGTGCCCAGCGGGCCAGCCAGCCTTCCGTCGACTCCAGATTGATGCATCTGCCCATTGCCGATATCTGCAACCACGGCACCCACTGGATCGTGCCCAACGGTGCCGGCCGCCAGCTGCAGGATGCGCCGATCGGCTTGGCGGACGTGGAGGTCGCATTCGAGAATTGCCTGTATCGCATCTCGTCTCGTGGCCTGCCGGAGCAGCGCAGGACTGCGTTGTGCCTGCTCGAGCTGGCCGGCGATGCCTGCGCCGACGGTGACGATGTGTGGTGCGTCGATGCACTGAGGCGATCAGCGATGGATGTGATACCAGATGCGGGCAGGAGGCTTGCCGCTTCCTTCGAGCCCGGCACGTTGCCCAGGGCGACCTATCGCTCGCTGGACCAGCTGCGCAAGGACGTGCATGCCGAGTTCAGCGGAAAGAGCACGTATCAGGATGCCATGTTGGCGCTGGAGATCGAGTTGGTCGACCGCACTGGACTGGGCCTGGAGCGACTGACGTCGCCGCTGACCGTGGCCGATCTGATGCAGGTACTGAGCGAAAAGGACAGCGGTGAAGTGGTGGGCGCCACCACGATGGATCGTTTCGACTGGGTTGCCAAAGACGAGGGGCTCAAGCTGGGCGAGCTGCTGAGGGCCATCGGGCAGGAGACGATCAACGCCCGGCCCGAGCATTACCCGGAAGATCTTGGCGTCGAGCTGGCGAACTGGCTGGGCCGGAACTTCCCCGATGATCCTGCCGTGCCGCTCACCCCGCACCAGCGGCGGCATGTGCTACGCCTGTTGGTGGACCACATCAATGCACGTATCCCCCAGCGGAGCAGCAGCGCCGAAGCAATCGACTGATTGCGGAAACGGACCGGCCCGCCACAGAAAAGCCCCGCAGCAGAACTGCGGGGCTTTCAGTTTTTCAGCGACGCATGAGGCTGATTACTTGCGGTTCATCGTCGCGTTGCGCATGCCGGTGGTGGCCGACTTCTCGCCCGCGAACGGGTTGAGCTTGCGGATCATCCACGGGTAGTTCGGCCAGTCGTTCTGCAGCCACGGGTGGTCCGGGGCGTTGAGCTCCAGCACACGGCGGGCGTCACCGGCCAGCGTCTCGTTGCCGGCGCGGGTGTAGGCCTCGGCCAGCACCGCCACCGCATCGTACTGGTAGGCACTCTGCGGGTAGGTTTCCAGCAGGTAGTTGGCACGGCCCGCAGCGGACAGCCACGCTTCCCGGCGCAGGTAGTACAGCGCGTTGTCCAGCTCGTGCTGGGCGAACACGTCACGCAGTTCGGTCATCCGGCGGCGCGCATCTTCGGCGTAGCGGCTGTTCGGGTAGCGGTCGATGACGATGTTGAAATCGGCATAGGCCTGGCGCGGCGTGGACAGGTCGCGGCGGCTGGCGTCCAACGACCATACGCGGCGCAGGAAAACCGTATCGCGGTTGCTGTTGGACAGGCCACGCAGGTAGTACATGTACGCCACGTTGCGATGGGTCGGGTAGGTCCGGATGAAGCGGTCGATGCTGGACACCGCATCGTCGTGCTTGCCGGCCTTGAACTGGGCGTAGGCGGTTTCGATCATCGCCTGTTCGGTGTACGGGCCGTACGGATACTGGGCCACCAGGCGGCGGAAGCTGGTTTCCGCACCGCTCCAGTTGCCGCCTTCCATCAGGCCGTGGGCCTTCTGGTACAACGTCTCGACCGGTTGGCCTTCATCGGGGTTGTCCCCCTTGGTGCCACGGTTGCAACCAGTGGCGGCGATCACCAGGACCAGCAGCAGGGCGGTCAGGCGGACGGGCGCAAAGAGCGGGGAAGAGCGTCGGATCATGAGGTCAAGGCGGGACGCGGCTGGAATACGAAGGGTCGATGATAGCCTAGTGTCCTGTCCCGCGACTGAAACCTGTCCACGGGACCCCCAATTTCGTCTCCAAAAGTTGCCGCCATGTCCGAATCTGCTGCTGAACAGGCCCGCCAGGCCGTTGTCCCCGATACCGCCGCCGGTCGTCGTTTCGACGCGGTGCTGGCCGAACTGTTCCCCGAATACTCCCGTTCCAAGCTGACCGAGTGGATCAAATCCGGCGACGTGCTGCTGGACGGGGTGACCGTGCGCGGCCGTGACCCGGTGCGCGGCGGCGAGGTCGCCACGCTCAATGCGGTGCTGGAAACCCAGACTCATGCCGAGCCGGAGGACATCCCGCTGGACGTCCTGTTCGAAGACGAACACCTGCTGGTGATCAACAAGCCGGTGGGCCTGGTGGTGCACCCGGGCGCCGGCAATTCCAGCGGCACCCTGGTCAACGCGCTGCTGTTCCGCGATCCGTCGGTGTCGGCGCTGCCGCGCGCGGGCATCGTGCACCGGCTGGACAAGGACACCAGCGGTGTCATGGTGATCGCCCGCACCATCCAGGCACAGACCGCGCTGGTGGAACAGCTGTCCGCACGCCAGGTGCATCGCCAGTACCTGGCGGTGGTGGTCGGTGCGCTGGTGGCCGGCGGTACCGCGGATGCGCCGATCGACCGCCATCCGCGTGACCGCCTGAAGATGGGCGTGCGCGAAGACGGCAAGGAGGCGATCACCCATTACCGCCTGCGTGAGCGCTTCCGTGCCCATACGGCGCTTGAGTGCCGGCTGGAAACCGGCCGCACCCACCAGATCCGCGTGCACATGGCGCACCTGCGCCACGCGATCGTCGGGGACCAGCTGTACGGCGGCGCGCTGAAGCTGCCGAAGGGCGCCAGCGATGAGCTGGTCGCTGCGCTGCGTGGTTTCAAGCGCCAGGCCCTGCATGCCGAAACGCTGGAGTTCGTGCACCCCATCACCGGCGAAATGGTGCGCAACACCGCGCCGGCGCCGGCCGACATGCTGCAGCTGTTGAAAGCCCTGCGCGAAGACAGCGAGCTGTTCGCCGAGCGCGAGCGCGGCCGCGACCGCCGCTGATGGACAGCGCGCTGCCCCTGCTGATGCCGCAATGGCCGGCCCCGGCCGGGGTGCGCGCGCTGACCACGCGGCGGCATGGGGCGGGGGTGTCGTTGCCGCCGTTCGACCAGTTCAACCTGGGCAACCGGCATGCCGCCGATGGCGACCAGCCGGCCCACGTGGAGCGCAACCGCGCGCTGCTGCACGCCGGCCTGGCCTTGCCCTCACCGCCGCACTGGCTGCGCCAGGTACATGGCACCACGGTGTTGCGGTTCGACGCAGCGCCGGTGGCCGGTGCGAGTGAGCCGGTGGCCGATGCCGCGGTGACCTCGGTGCCCGGCGTGGTGCTGGCGATCCTGACCGCGGACTGCCTGCCGGTGGTGCTGGCCGCTCGCGATGGCAGCGAGGTGGGGGCCGCGCATGCAGGCTGGCGTGGGCTGGCCGATGGCATGCTGGAAGCGACCGTGGTGGCGATGCAGACACCGCCGTCCGGGCTGCTGGCCTGGCTGGGGCCGGCGGCCGGACCGGCTGATTATGAGATCGGCGAAGAGGTCCACCATGCATTCGTGGGTCATGACCCTGCCGCAGCGGCCGCCTTCGTGGCGACGCGTCCGGGCCACTGGAAAGTGGACCTGTACGCCTTGGCGCGGATGCGCCTGCAGGCGGCGGGGCTGAAGGGCGCTGACATCCATGGCGGCACGTACTCGACGATGGCCGACCCGGATCTGTTCTCGCACCGCCGCGACCGCCGAACCGGGCGCATGGCGACCCTGGCCTGGATCGGATAGCGCCGAGCCGTGTTCGGCGGAATGGATCGGCCAACGGCCCGCTGCGCTCGCCGACCATGGGTCGGCGCTACCGGGATGTCAGGCCTCCAGGGCCTGCAGGAAGGTCTGCCGCCAGTGGTTGATGTCGTAGCGGCGCAGGTGGTCCATCATCGCGTTCCAGCGCTCCTGGCGGCGCTTGAGCGGCATGGTGGCCGCGGTGGCGATGGCATCGGCCACACCGTCCAGGTCGTGCGGATTGACCAGCAGCGCCTGCTTCATCTCATCGGCCGCACCGGCCAGCAGTGACAGTACCAGCACGCCGGGGTTGTCCGGGTCCTGCGACGCCACGTATTCCTTGGCGACCAGGTTCATGCCGTCACGCAGCGGTGTCACCAGGCCCACGGCGGCGGCACGGTAGAAGCCGGTCAGCGTGGCGTGGGTGAAGTTCTGGTTGACGTAACGCAGCGGTGTCCAGTCCGGTGCCGCGTGGCCGCCGTTGATGTGCCCGGCGATCTGCTCCAGCTGGCTGCGCAGATCGCGGTACTCGGTGACGTCGCCGCGCGATACCGGGGCGATCTGCAGATAGGTCAGGCTGCCATGCTGGTCGGCATGCCGTTCCAGGTAGCGCTCGAAGCCCTTGAAGCGCTCCGGCAGGCCCTTGGAGTAATCCAGCCGGTCCACGCCGATCGCCAGTTGGCGCTCACGCAGGCTGTTGCGCAGATCCTTGACCGCCGGCTTGTTGGCCGCAGCCTTGGCCTGCTGGGCGATGCGTTCGGTGTCGATGCCGATCGGGAAAGCGGCCGCGCGGAAAGTGCGGCCGTCCGGAGCCTCCAGCTTCCCATCACCCAGCACGCGGCCACCGCCGAACAAGCGCAGGTAGGTCTGGAAGCGGTCCGCATCGCGCTGGGTCTGGAAGCCAACCAGATCGCAGGCGTACAACGCGGAGAACAGCCGCAGGTGGTCGGGCATGGCCTGCAGCAGATCGGCCGAGGGCAGCGGGACGTGCAGGAAGAAACCGATACGGCAGCCGATGCCGCGTTCGCGCAGCATCGCCGCCAGCGGGATCAGGTGGTAGTCGTGGATCCAGACGATGTCGTCTTCGCGCAGCAGCGGCGCCAGCTTGCTGGCGAACAGCTCGTTGACCCGGTGGTAGGTTTCGCGGGTGCCGCGATCGTAGTCCACCAGGTCCAGGCGGAAGTGCAGCAGCGGCCACAACGTGCGGTTGGCGAAGCCGTTGTAATACCCGTCCACGTCACGCTTGTTGAGGTCCATGGTGACATAGCGGATATCGCCGTCGACCTGCTCATGCAGCGCACCGCTGTTGTCCTTCACCGACTTGCCGCTCCAGCCGAACCACAGGCCGCCGCGCTCCTTCAGCGCGGCCAGCAGGCCCACTGCCAGGCCTCCCGGACGGGTATCGCCGGGAATGGCGACGCGGTTGGAAACGACGACCAGACGACTCATGAAGCCTCCTGCCAGGAACGCGAAAGCCGCATCGCGGCGGTGATCAGGCCGACGTGCGAATAGGTCTGTGGGAAGTTGCCCCAGGCCTCGCCGCTTTCGAAGGAAAGGTCTTCGGAGAGCAGGCCCAGGTGGTTGCGCCGCGACAGCAGTACCTCGAACATCGCGCGGGCTTCTTCCATGCGACCGATCGCCGCCAGCGCGTCGATGTACCAGAAGGTGCAGATGGTGAAGCTGGTTTCCGGCTCGCCGAAGTCGTCGGGTGCGACGTAGCGGTACAGCGCGTCGCCGTGCTTGAGGTCACGGCCGATGGCCTCCACCGTGGTGATGAAGCGCGCATCCATGGGTTCGATGAACCCGATGTCGGCCAGCAGCAGCAGCGAGGCATCCAGGCGGTGCCCACCGAAGGCATCGGTGAAATGGCCAAGCTCCTCGTTCCACGACTCCTTCATGATGCGCTGGTGGATGGTGTCGGCGCGCTCGCGCCAGTAGAACGCGCGGTCGTCCAGCTTCAGGCGCACGGCGATCTTGCACAGGCGGTCACAGGCGGCCCAGCACATCGCGGCGGTGTAGGTGTGCACTTCGGTGCGGCCGCGGAATTCCCACAGGCCAGCATCGGGGACGTCGTGCAGCAGGTAGGCCTGCTCGCCCAGCGGCTCCAGCCGCGCGAACGCGTGTGCGTCGCCGGGGTCCTGCAGGCGGCGGTCGAAGAACAGCTGGGTGGAGGCCAGCACCACGCTGCCGTAGACATCGTGCTGGCGCTGCACCCAGGCCAGGTTGCCGCGACGCACCGGCCCCATGCCGCGATAGCCGGACAACGAGGGCACCTCGTGCTCGTCCAGGGTGGCCTCAAAGCCGATGCCGTACAACGGCTGCAGGGTGCCATCGGCAGTGGCCAGGTTGAAGATGTAGCCGAGGAACTGCTCCATGGTGCGGGTGGCGCCGAGCCGGTTGAGCGAGCGCACCACGAAGGCCGCGTCACGCAGCCAGCAGTAGCGGTAATCCCAGTTGCGGATGCTGCCCGGCGCCTCAGGGATGGAGGTGGTCATCGCTGCGATGATCGCGCCGCTGTCTTCGTACTGGCACAGCTTCAGGGTGATCGCACTGCGGATCACCGCCTCCTGCCATTCCAGCGGGATGGACAGGTAGCGCACCCACTCGCGCCAGTAATCGCGCGTGCGCTGGAAGGATTCCTGCACGTAGCCGCTCAGCGAGCGGTTGAGTGATTCATCCACGCCCAGCACCAGGTGCACCGGGTGGTTGAGCACGAACGGCAGGCCGTCGCGCACGAAGCGGATCGGCACGTCGGTGGTCAGGCGCAGTACGTGGTCGGGCAGTACCCAGCGCACGTGGTTGCTGCCCCAGGTGGAGTCGGGCACGCGCTGGCCCCAGTCGGCAAGCGGACGCGCCAGTACCCGGATGCGTGGGCTGCCGGCGATCGGGCGCACTTGGCGGATCAGGCTGACCGGGCGGTAGAAGCGGTCGTTCTGGCGCCAGCGTGGAGCGAAATCGATGATCTCCAGCGCGCCGCCGTGGCTGTCGCGCAGCACGGTGCGCAGGATCGCGGTGTTGCTGAGGTATTCCTGTTCGGTGCTGGCCAGGTCTTCCAGTTCGATGGCGAAATCGCCGCCTTCCTGCTGGTTCGGACTGAGCAGCGCGCAGAAGGTGGGGTCGCCGTCGAAGGTGGGCAGGCAGCTCCATACAACGCGCGCCTGGCGGTTGATCAACGCGCCGAAACTGCCGTTGCCGACGACACCGAGGTTCAGATCAGGTTGGGACATGGGCGAAGCTTCTCGTCTGCGGCCGTGGGGGCCGGCCTACCACGCATTCTCACGCAACCATGCGTGCACGCTGCGTATGTCCGACAACTGGAAGACCGCCACGCTGGGCTCGCGTTCACCGACCAGCACGCTCCAGCCATGCAGCCCGTTGGAGGCTTCGAAACCGTGTTCGTCGGTCAGATCATCGCCGATGAACACCGGCAGGCGACCTCGGAAGGGCAGGTACTGCATCATCCGGCGGACCGCGCGTCCCTTGTCGCTGCCGACCGGGACGAATTCGACGACGTGGTCGCCCGGCTGCAGTCGATAGCCGGCATTGCCGCGGATATGGCGGTTGGCGAAGGCGCGGACGTCGCTGGCGGCGTGCGGCGCACCGCGCCAGTGCAGGGCCATGCTGGGGCCTTTGTCTTCGACCAGCACGCCAGGATGGCCGTGGGCGAAGCGCATCGCCTGCTGGTGCAGGGCATGCAGCCATTCGGTGGTGCTTTCGTCCTCGGCGCTGTCGTGCAGCGCGCCGCCGGCATCACGCAGTTGGTGGCCGTGCAGGCCAGCGGCGGGCAGGTGCAGCGGCGCGAACAGCGCATCGAGCTGGTCCAGCGGGCGACCGCTTACCAGCGCCACGGCGCCTTCCAGGCGGTCGCTGATGCGGCCGATGGCCTCACGCACTTCCGGCAGCAGGGTGACCGCGTCGGGGCGGTCGGCGAACTCGATCAGGGTGCCATCCACGTCGAGGAACAATGCGCAGGCATCGTCCAGCAGCGGCGGTGGCGGACGAAGGGGGAGGTCGTTTGCCATGCCCGGCACGATGCCAGCGCTGGCGTGAGCATGGGGTCATCGCAGCGGACTGACCGGTGGATGAGTCAAAGGGTGAGTGAGTGAGTGGGTGGGTGAGTGAGTGAGTAGGTGGGTGACGACCGTTGGTCGTCACCGCTTGGAGGCGTGACGACCACGGTAGTCACCCATCAGGCCGTCACCCAGCCCCTGCCCGCGCTTAGAAGGTGTAACGCACGCGGCCGTAGAAATACGCGCCATTGCTGCCGATCGGCGACAGTACGTCGTACGGCAGGTTGCCGTAGTAGTAGATGTCTTCGTTGGACAGGTCCGGGTAGTTGTCGGTCAGGTTCTGTCCGCCGATCGCCACGCTCCACTGCGGGGTGATGCGGTACTCGGCTTCCGCATCCAGCTGCCACTCGGCCTGGTAGGTCTGGGTCGGTTCGAAACCACCGCCGAAGTTGAACACGCGCGTGGCGCTGCCATGGCGGCTGACGCGGCTGGTCAGCGACCAGCGGTCGTTGCTCCACGAAGCAGAGAACTGCGCGCGCGTACGCGGCGTGGCATCGCTCAGCGTGTTGCTTTCCTCCACGCCGAACAACACATACGCCGGGTCCAGCGCCTGCAACGCGGCCGGGGTCGGCAGCACGTTCTTCAGCTCGGTCTTGGCGTAGGCCCAGGTGCCGGTCAGCTGAAGCTGGCCATCGCCCAGCGCATGCCGCCAGTTGGCCACCAGTTCGGCGCCACGGGTGCGGGTGTCGGCGGCATTGACGAAGAAGCTGGCGCTTTCCAGGCCGGTCACGCCGTACTGCTGCTGGACGAAACCGGTCAGCGCATCGCCGGTGATCGCTTCGGACAGCGCGATGCGGTCATCGATGTCGATCTGGAACAGGTCCAGCGAGACGTCGAAGTTGTCACCGATGCGGCTGGTGAAGCCCAAGCTGGTGTTGAGCGACTTCTCCGGCTTCAGGTCGGTGGCGCCGAGCCCGCGGGCGATCGGATTGTTCACCGACAGCAGGCGGCCCTGCACGAGCTGGCCGGCCGCGTTGTAGCCGGTGGAAGTCGACTCGTAACCGATCTGCGCCAGCGACGGGGCGCGGTAGTTGTTGGACACCGAGCCACGCAGCGCGAAGGCCGGGCTGAACGCATAGCGCAGGCCCAGCTTGCCGGTCAGTTCGCCACCAAAGTCATCGTGGTGTTCGTAGCGCGCGGCGATATCACTGGAGAAATTGTCGCCGATCTGGCTGGACACGCTGGCGTAGACGCTGGCCACGTCGCGCGCCAGGTCTGCCGCATCCTGCGGGGTCAGGCCACCGCCGGCCTGCGAGCCGGTGGGACGATCGGTGAACGGACCGGCAGCGTAGCTGCCCGGATCGCCGGGGCGGGTTTCATAGCGTTCATGGCGGGCTTCCGCGCCCAGGCCAAGGGTATGGGTGATGTTCCCGCCCTGCTCGAACACCCGGCCCAGGTCCAGGTTCGCCACCGACTGCGCGTACTGGTAATCGGCGGTCTTGAAGCGCGTCGGGCTGGTCGGGCCGAGCGAAGCGTTCAAGGTGTTGCGCATGCGGTAGGTGAAGTCGTTCTGGCCGAAGTCCAGGCTGGCATCGTAGGTCCACTCGCCCCACTGGCCACGCGCACCGGCCACGGCCTGCACGTCGCGGTTTTCGCCTTCTGAAACCGGTCGGTAACCGTTGGGATAGATCTCCTTCCAGTTCGCATCGCCATCCGGATAGCGGAAGTAGTTCGCGCCTTCGCTGTCACGCTGGTTGTAGGTACCGAAGGCGTAGAACGTGCTGGTTTCGCCGAACGGGATTTCGGTGTTCAACCAGGCGTTGAGGTCCTTGCTGGCACCGTCGCCGAGCACGTAGTTGCGCTGTCCCTGCAGGGCCAGGTTGGCATCGGTCTGGTCCCACGGTGGGATCTGGTCGAAGCCGGCGCGGTTGGTCGCTTCGCGGTTCTTGTATTCCACGCCGACGCGCAGGAAGCCGCCGTCATCGCTCAGCGCGGTGCCGACGTTGGCGCTGAAGTTGCCGGTCTGGCCGTCGGTGAGGGTGCGGCCGATGGGCTTGAGGTCGGTGTGGTGTGCACCGAAGCTGGCTTCGATGGCGCCACCTTCCGGTGTGTTGTCCAGGATGACGTTGATCACGCCGGCCACCGCGTCCGAACCGTACAACGCACCAGCACCGTCGCGCAGCACTTCAATGCGCTTGATCGCGCTGACCGGGATGGCATTGAAGTCCACCGGCGTGGTGCCGCGGCCGATCTTGCTGCCGGTGCTGACCAGGGCGCTGTGGTGGCGGCGCTTGCCGTTCACCAGCACCAGCACCTGGTCCGGCGACAGGCCGCGCAACTGTGCGGCGCGCACGTGGTCGGCGCCGCCGGAGTTGGACTGGCGCGGGAAATTGAACGATGGCAGCAGCGACTGCAGCGCGCTGCCCAGCTCACCGTTGATGACGCCGGCCTTGCGGATGTCTTCGGCAGTCAGCACGTCCACCGGCGATGTCGATTCGAGCACGGTGCGGTCGGAGGCGCGGGTGCCGGTGACGATCACCGTGTCCAGGTTGGTGGCGTCCTGTGCCGATGCGGCGAACGGGGAAAGCGCGAGCGCGATGGCGAGGCCAAGCGGCGACGCGGAAAGGCGGTGGGACATGCGGACTCCGGGAGCGACAACGTGGGGAAGGGGAGCGGATGGTTTCAATTACATCCATCCGGATATAGCGATATATTATCTTGGCGTGATGGGTTGTGGGACGCAAGTCCCGTTTTTTTAGGCATCAGCAGGTGACCGCGCGGCATGACGGTGGTTGCAGATGCAACTGGCTGGGCCGTGTACGCTGCTGCGCTGTTTTGCCTGTCGTGCGCGGCGCGATGGGCACACCTGCCCTTGGAGAGTGATCGATATGAAGCGTTTGTCCCTTGTTTTTGCCGTGTTGCTGGCCACCAGCGGTTGCGCCAGCCTGCCCGCCAGCGGGCCGGGCACGCCACCGACGACGGCCACGATGCAGGGCGATGCGGCACGGCCGGCGCAGGCTGCGGGCTGGGTGCGCAGTGAGCTGTACTTCGGCGTGGGCGAAGAGCGCGGAGCCGGTGAGCGCGAACAGGCCACTACCATCAGCGACGCGCAGTGGCGTGCCTTCCTGGACAAGGAAGTGACCCCGCGCTTCCCGGATGGGCTGACGGTGTTCGATGCCTACGGCCAGTGGCTGTTTCGCGGTGATCCCGAACCCAACCGCCTGCGCACCAAGGTGCTGGTGGTGCTGCACGAAGACAGCCCGCAGCGCCGGGCCGACATCGAAGCCATCCGCCTGGCCTGGAAGACCGCCACCCAGCACCAGTCGGTGCTGTGGTCGCGCCAGCCGGTGGAAGTGTCGTTCTGAACCGGATGCGCGCAACGCTGCTGATGATGGCGCTGTGCAGCGCCGGCATGGCGATGCAGGCCCTGGGGGCGGAAAGTGACGGCGTGGCGTTCGACGCTGCAACCGGCGTGCCGGTGCGGGCGCGCATGCTGGACGGCGGTCGCGTGGAAGTACGCATCGGCAAGGACGCCGCATTGCAGCTGCTGGATGGGGTGGCCGATGAAGAAGGCCGCTCGCGGCTGGACCATGAGGACGTCGACTTCGACGGCGTGCAGGACCTGGTGGTGCGCGCCAGCGTCGGCCAGGTCAACGAAGCGGTGGCGGTGTATCGCTACGATGCCCGGACGGCGCGGCTGCAGCCGCTGGCGGCGCCCACCGGTACCCCGGCCAACTGCGATGGGTTGTGGTCGCTGAGCGTGGATGCGCCCACCCGCACCCTGGTCAGCACCTGCCGCGGTGGGCCGATGTGGTACACCGATTTCTACCGGTACCAGGGCGAGAAACTCTATCTCTACCGCGCCGAGCAGCTGCTGATGCTCGACCTGCAGGCGCTTGCCGCGGTGCTGGCGCTGGATGAGGGCGGAGATGACGCCGGCCCGCTGGCGGTGTGGACCACCTTCGATGCGGCAGGCCGCGCGTTGGAGCGTGCCATCGGCGATGGCTTGTCACCGCCGGTCAGCGGCGTGCCATTGCGTGGCAGGAACGCGCGGGTGGTGCCGACGCGCCTTGCGCTGTACAGCGCCGTTGGTGATGCCAGCACGCCTCGCTACCTGGTGGCAGGGGACCGGGTGGAGCTGCTGGACGAGCGCGATGGCTGGCTGCAGGTGCGCTACCGCAATCCCACGCGTGGGCCGGTCACGGGCTGGATACAGCTCGCTTTGCCGGAACAGGGGTGATCCCCACGGCGGTGTCACCTGACGCGGTCTAGGCTCAGGCTTCCCCCGTTCCAGGAAGTCCAGGCCATGAGCAAGCGCGTTGCCGATATCGTCGTCGAGACTCTGCAGCAGGCCGGCGTGCGGCGCTGTTACGGCATTGTCGGTGACACCCTCAATCATGTGACCACGGCCATCCACGGCAGTGATATCGACTGGGTGCACGTGCGCCATGAAGAAGTGGCCGCGTTCGCCGCCGGCGCTGATTCGCTGATAAGCGGACAGCTGACGGCCTGCGCCGGCTCCTGCGGACCAGGCAGCCTGCATTTCATCAATGGCGTGTTCGAGAACAACCGCAACAAGGCACCGATGGTGCTGATCGCCAGCCAGGTGGTCACCAGTGAGCTGGGCATGGAGTTTCCGCAGGAAGTGGATTTCAAGGCGGTCTATTCCACGTGCAGCGTGTTCTGCGAACAGGTGTACAGCGCCGAACAGGCGCGCCGCGTGGTGACGCTGGCCTGCCAGGCGGCGATCAGCCGGCGGGGCGTAGCGGTGGTGATCCTGCCGTCGGACATCAGCGAACAGGTGGTCAAGCACGATCCTCCGTTCGCCGTGCATTACACCCGTCCGGTGCTGCGACCGGGCGATGACGAACTGCTGCGCATCGCCGAACTGCTGGGCCAGGGCAAGCGGATCGGCATCTATGCCGGCGCGGGCTGCCAGGGCGCCCACGCGCCGCTGCTGGAACTGGCGCGCAGGTTGCAGGCGCCGATCGCACATACCTCGCGGGCGAAGGATTTCGTCGAGCCGGACAACCCCTTCAACATGGGCATGACCGGTATTTTCGGCATCGAATCCGGCTTCCATGCGGTGATGGAGTGCGACACCCTGCTGCTGCTCGGTGCCGACTTCGCCTGGGGCCAGTACTACCCGGACAAGGCCACCATCATCCAGGTCGACCACGATGGCAGCCACCTGGGCAGGCGCCACCCGGTGACCCTCGGCGTGGTCGGTGACATCGGCCCGACGCTGGAGGCGCTGCTGCCCATGCTGCCGCCGCGCGAGGACGCCGGCTTCCTGGACGAGTGCATCGGGCACCGCGAAAAGGCCCTGGCCAGGCGCGCCGAAGAAGAGGCGCCCGGCGAGGGCGAGCTGATCCACCCGCAGTACCTCACCGCCCTGCTGGACCAGCACGCCGCAGACGATGCGCTGTTCACCGCCGACTGTGGTTCGCCGATGGTGTGGGTGCTGCGGCATATCCGCGTCAACGGCCGCCGCCGTACGTTGACCAGCCTGCTGCACGGCACGATGGCCAATGCGATGCCGCAGGCGCTGGGCCTGCAGAAGGCCTTCCCCGGCCGCCAGGTGGTCGCGCTGTGCGGTGATGGCGGGCTGAGCATGCTGATGGGCGACCTGCTGACCGCCGTGCAGGAGAACCTGCCGATCAAGATCGTGGTGTTCAACAACGGTTCGCTGAACTTCGTGGAGCTGGAACAGAAGGTCGAAGGTCTGCTGGATTACTACACCGAGCTGAAGAATCCCGACTTCGGCAAGCTGGCCGAAGTGATCGGCTTCCATGGCCGCACGGTGACCCGCAGCCAGGACTTGGCGTTGGCCGTGCAGGACCTGCTGGCCCAGCCGGGGCCGGCCCTGCTGGACGTGCATACCGCCCCGACCGAGCTGGTGATGCCACCGCAGGTGGAGGCGGGGCAGGTGATCGGGACCGCGCGTTACATGGCCAAGGCGGTGCTGGCCGGGCGCATCGGCCAGGTCAAGGAGCTGCTGGCGGACAACTTCCTGAAGCGCTGAATATCCACTGCAGAAGGGGCCGCAGGAGGGGTCAGCAGGAAAAGGAATCCGACCCCTGCCGACCCTCATTGGCATCCACATGCTGCGGGGCCTACCATCGGCGGTCCCCACACCCCTTCCTGCCCCCACATGTCCGTTCCTGCTCCTGCCGCTCCGCGGCGCTGGTTCGTCGCCGGCGATCTCAATGGTTTCTTCGGCCTGGTGGTCGACAACCTCTCCATCCTCGGCTTCATCGCCATGGCGCTGGTGGGAATGTTCCAGTTCCCGGCCGAGGTGGTGTTCACCCGCATGTTCCCCGGCACCGCCTTCGGCGTGCTGGTCGGCAACCTGCTGTACACGGTGATGGCACGCCGGCTGGCCGCCCGTACCGGCCGCGACGACGTCACCGCGATGCCGCTGGGCCTGGATGCGCCGACCAGCATCGGCATGGCGCTGCTGGTGCTCGGCCCGGCGTTCGTGGCCTTCAAGGCACAGGGACTGGATCCGGACGCGGCGGCGATCGCCACCTGGCAGCTGGGCATGGCCGCGCTGGTGATCATGGGCCTGCTCAAGCTGGTGCTGTCCTTCTTCGGTGAAGCGGTGACCCGCGCACTGCCGCGGGCGGCGCTGCTGGGTTCCATCGCGGGCATCGCGCTGGTGCTGATGGGCCTGCTGCCGCTGCTGGAAACACTGCGCTCGCCGCTGGTCGGCTTCGTGACCCTGGGGCTGCTGCTGTACGTGCTGATCGCCAAGGGCAAGCTGCCGGTGCGGGGTCCGGCGGTACTGCTGGCCTTCGTGTTCGGCACCGTGCTGTATTACGGGCTGGGCCTGGCCGGGCTGGGCGCGCCGGGCTTCCAGGTACCGGTGTGGAACGCCCCGCAGATCGTGCTGCCGCTGCCGTCGCTGGGCTTCCTTGCCGGCATGCCGACGGCGATGACCTACCTGCCGCTGCTGCTTCCGTTCGGCCTGCTGATGGTGGTCGGTGGCATCAACGTTTCCGAAAGCGCACGCGCGGCCGGCGATGACTACCGCACCCGCGACATCCTGCTGGTGGAGGCCATCGCCACGCTGGTGGCCGGTGTCTGCGGCGGCGTGGCGCAGACCACGCCGTACATCGGGCAGCCGGCGTACAAGCACATGGGCGCACGCAGCGGCTACACGCTGCTGACAGGTCTGTTCATCGGCATTGGCGGCATGCTCGGCATCGTCTCCGGGCTGGTGCAGTGGCTGCCGCTGGCGGTGCTGGCGCCGATCATCGTGTACGTGGGCATCGACATCACCACCCAGGCTTTCCAGGCCACGCCGAAGCAGCATGCCGGCGCGATGGTGCTGGGCTTCCTGCCCTCGGCCGCCTACCTGCTGGCGATCAAGGCGCCGGGCTGGATCGCGCCGGAACAGATGGCCGCCATGCTGACCAAGGTGGACGGCCATGGGTTGCCGGAACTGGCGGTGATCTTCGCGCTGGGCAATGGCTTCATCATCACCTCGATGCTGTGGATTGCCACGGTGGCGGCGATGGTGGACGGGCGCCTGCGCCGCGCCTGTGGCTTCCTGCTGGTGGCTGCCGGACTGACCGTGTTCGGGCTGATCCACTCGGTGGACCCGCGCGGTGGCATCTACCTGCCCTGGGACCTGCAGGGCCTAGCGCGGATCATCAGCTGGCAGTTCGCTGGTGCCTATGTGGCGCTTGCGGTGCTGCTGGGGCTGCTGTCATTGCAGAAGCAGCCGGTGGCCGTGCGGGGATAGCGGTAGCGCCGAGCCATGCTCGGCGAGCGCAGCGGCGGGGGGGGACGACCAACGGTCGTCACCCATCACGGCGGGGTCATTCCGGGCCGTCCAGCTCCGGGTAATGGCGGAAGATGCCGTTGGCGTTGAACGCCAGCCGGCGATCGGATGCCAGATAAGCGGCGACGCCCGGGCGTTTTTCCACCCGTTCCTTCAACGCCGCCAGCAGCGGCAGCCTGGGCCACAGCGCCCGCATCCGCTGCGGGAACATGTAGTCCAGCCCGGCCAGCAGCTGGAACAGGGAAAGATCGACGTAGGAGTGCTCGCGCAGCGGGTGGCGGCCACCGTTGTCCTTGACCATGTCTTCGAAGTAACCAAGGAACTTCGGCAGGCGTTCGCCACGCATCGAGGCGGCCCGTGCGATGGCTTCGCTTTTCTGGTCTTCGTAGTACTGCGAGGCGGCGATCGGGTGGTGGGTGTCGTGCACTTCGGCCACCAGGTCGGCGATGGTCAGCTGCAGCTGGATGGCCTGCACCCGGCGTGAGGCCGCATGCGGCACCAGGTCCAGGGTCGGGCCGAGGAAATCGAGAATGGCCGCCACCTGGGCCACCACCTGGCGGCCGGCCTTCAGAAAGGGCGGGGCGAACGGGCGACCGCCCTCGGAGGTACCGGCCAGGAACGGATCCATGACGGCATCGCCGTGGACCCGCGCCATGTCGGTGTAGTCGGCACCGGCGTCTTCCAAGGCCAGGCGCACGAACTCGCCGCGTCCCTGGATGCCGGTCCAGTAATAGAGCTCGTAATGCATGTCGGTCCCGTAAGGTGAAGGCCCGGGCAGTATCCCGCGCGCAATGGCAGGGCCCGGTGAGCATGCCCTACACGCGATGTTTCCTTATCGGGGACGATGATCTCAGGGGCCCTTGAAACGCGCGGCGGCAGCCGCATCTGATGGGTAGTGCCGGCGTGGCCGGCTTCTCTGATCGAGGATTCGACATGCGGATGGACAAGCTCACCTCGCGTTTCCAGCAGGCGCTGGCCGACGCGCAGTCGCTGGCCGTGGGCCGCGACAATTCCATCGTCGAACCGGTGCACGTGTTCAGTGCCCTGTTCGACCAGCCCGGCGGCAGTACCCGGCCGCTGCTTTCGCAGGCAGGTGTCAACGTGACCGTGCTGCGCGAGCGGCTGGACGAAGCGTTGGCGGCATTGCCGAAGGTATCCGGGCAGGCCGGCAACCTGTCCATCGGCAATGACCTCAACCGCTTGCTCAACCACACCGACAAGCTGGCCCAGCAGCAGGGCGATGCCTTCATCGCCAGCGAGTGGTTCGTGCTTGCGGCGCTGGAAGACGGCGGCAGCCTGGGCATGGCGCTGCGTGCGGCCGGTGCGGACAAGGCACGGCTGCAGGTCGCCATCGACAAGCTGCGCGGCGGCGAGAAAGTGCAGTCTGAAAGCGCCGAGGAACAGCGCCAGGGGCTGGAAAAATACACCATCGACCTGACCGCGCGCGCCGAGAGCGGCAAGCTGGATCCGGTGATCGGCCGCGACGAGGAGATCCGCCGGACCATCCAGGTGCTGCAACGACGCACCAAGAACAACCCGGTGCTGATCGGCGAGCCCGGCGTGGGCAAGACCGCGATCGTCGAAGGCCTGGCCCAGCGCATCATCAACGACGAAGTGCCCGAAGGCCTGCGTGGCAAGCGCGTGCTGTCGCTGGACATGGGCGCGCTGATCGCCGGCGCGAAGTTCCGCGGCGAGTTCGAAGAACGGCTGAAGGGCGTGCTCAACGACCTGGCCAAGAACGAAGGACAGGTCATCCTGTTCATCGACGAGCTGCACACCATGGTCGGTGCCGGCAAGGCCGACGGCGCGATGGATGCAGGCAACATGCTCAAGCCGGCGCTTGCACGTGGCGAGCTGCATTGTGTAGGTGCCACAACGCTGGACGAGTACCGCAAGTACATCGAAAAGGACGCCGCGCTGGAGCGTCGTTTCCAGAAGGTGCTGGTCGGCGAGCCCACGGTGGAGGACACCATCGCCATCCTGCGCGGGCTGAAGGAAAAGTATGCCGTGCATCATGGCGTGGAGATCACCGATCCGGCGATCGTGGCGGCCGCCACCTTGTCGCATCGCTACATCAGCGACCGCCAGTTGCCGGACAAGGCCATCGACCTGATGGACGAAGCCGCCTCGCGCATCCGCATGGAGATCGATTCCAAGCCGGAAGAACTGGACAGGCTGGAGCGCCGTCTGATCCAGCTGAAGATCCAGCGCGAGATGCTGAAGAAAGAGAAGGATGAGGCATCGCGACAGCGTCTGGCGGACCTGGAGAACGATATCGATGCGCTGGAACGCGAGTTCTCCGATCTCAACGAAATCTGGAAATCCGAGAAGGCCGCATTGCAGGGCGCAACGAAGATCAAGGAACAGATCGAGCAGGCGAAGCTGGAGCTGGAGTCGGCCCAGCGCCGGCAGGATTTCGGCCGCATGAGCGAGATCCAGTATGGCCAGTTGCCGCAGCTGGAGAAACAGCTGGCGGTCGCGCAGGAAGCGGAGAACACCGAGTTCAAGCTGGTGCAGGACCGGGTAACCGCCGAGGAGATCGCCGAAGTGGTGTCGCGCTGGACCGGTATTCCGGTGAACCGGATGCTGGAAGGCGAACGCGAGAAGCTGCTGCGCATGGAGGATGAGCTGCACCGGCGCGTGGTGGGCCAGGAAGAAGCGATCAAGGTGGTGTCCGATGCGGTGCGTCGCTCGCGCGCCGGGCTGTCCGATCCGGATCGTCCCAGTGGCTCGTTCCTGTTCCTGGGACCGACCGGGGTAGGCAAGACCGAGCTGTGCAAGGCGCTGGCCGAGTTCCTGTTCGACAGCACCGATGCGATGATCCGCATCGACATGAGCGAGTTCATGGAGAAGCACAGCGTGGCGCGGCTGGTCGGTGCGCCCCCGGGCTATGTCGGCTATGAAGAAGGCGGCTACCTGACCGAAGCGGTGCGTCGTCGCCCGTACTCGATCATCCTGCTCGACGAGGTCGAGAAGGCGCACCCGGATGTGTTCAACATCCTGCTGCAGGTGCTCGATGATGGTCGCCTGACGGACGGGCAGGGACGTACGGTCGACTTCCGCAATACGGTGATCGTGATGACCTCCAACCTAGGTTCGCACCAGATCCAGGACATGAGCGGGGATGACTCGCCGGAGGCCTACACGCAGATGAAGGCCGCGGTGATGGGCGTGGTGCAGGCGCACTTCCGTCCGGAGTTCATCAACCGCCTTGACGACATCGTGGTGTTCCACCCGCTGGACAAGCAGCAGATCAAACAGATCGCGCGCATCCAGATGCGTGGCCTGGAATCGCGGCTGGCCGAACGCGGTCTCAGGCTGCAGGTAAGCGATGCGGCGTTTGAACAGTTGGGCACCGTGGGCTTCGACCCGATCTACGGCGCACGTCCGCTCAAGCGCGCGATCCAGGCGCAACTGGAGAACCCGCTGGCGCAGAAAATCCTGTCCGGTGAGTTCAGCAGCGGCGACACCATCGGCGTGGATGCGGGCAGCGGCCAGCTGGTCTTCAGCAGGCAGTGAGCAGTGCAGGGGGCGCCGGGCAGGTCACCGGCGCCATCACCTACAGGAAACGTACCTGTTCGCCCGGCGGGCGCGCCATCGGTGCCCCCTCACTGCAGTTGAACACGCGGGCGAAATCGCGAAGATTGGACGGTGCCATGTCCGCGCGCACCTGGCCGGGGGCATGGCTGTCGGTCGCGCGCTGGGCTTCGGCGCGCTCCTTCGTGGTGATCGTGCGGCACATCAGCGCGTAACTGACGAGCAGGCGCTGCTGGCGCGTCAGGCCGTCGATCATCGCATCAGGAGTACCTGCCGTGGCATGCAGCATCGCATCCATCGCAAGGCTCAAGCCGCCCACGTCCGCCAGGTTCTCGTCGAGCGTCAACTCCCCGTCGAGCGCCCGTCCGTCACGCACGTAGGCTGCGTACTGCGCCTTCACCCTGGCTGCGAGGGTGCCCAGCTGCTGCCGGCTCTGTGCTGAGAGCCAATCGTTCTCCTGGCCTTCGGCATCGAAATGGGTGCCGACGGAATCGAATGCGTGGCCCATCTCGTGCCCGATGATGGCGCCGATCGCCCCATAGTTGAGCGGGGCATCGGCGGCGGGATCAAACAGGGGCGGCTGCAGCAACGCGGCAGGTATCACGATCCGGTTGAGCGAGACGTCCTGGTAGGCGTCGACGGTCTGCGGGGTCAGCTTCCAGTGGGTGGCATCCACGGGCTCGCCGAGCTGGGCGACATTGCGGCGCTGCGCATGCGCCCGTACTGCCTGGATATTGGCCAGGAAGCTTGAACGGCTGGTGCCGACATGGTCCCAGGTAGGCCATGTCCGCGGATGGCCGAGGTCGATCTGCAGCGTGGCGGCCTTGTCCAATGCCCGTGCGCGGCTGCTGTCGTCCATCCACTCACACTGCTGCAACCGGCGCCTGAGCGCGGCAGTCATCTGCGCGGTTATTTCTTCGGCAGCGCGGCGCGTGCTCGGCGGGAACGCGACCTCGGCGTAGGCAGGACCGAGCGCATCGCCGGCGTGCTGCTGGAGGATGCCCATCACGCGGGCAAAACGCGGTACCGGCGATCGGCGGCCCTTTAGGACACCGCCGTGAAAGGCGTCGTGCTGGTCGACGAAGGCACTGGACAGGCAGGGAGCGGCGTTGTCGGTGGCGTGGAAGCGAAGGTAGGCCTTCCAGGCAGCGCGCGGAACGCCTTCCAGCAATGCGTCCACGCGTTGGAAAAAGTCCGGCATGCCCAGCGAGAACGTAGCGGGCGGTTGGACGCCCTGGGCCCGGAAAAACTGCTGCCAATCGATGGCAGGCGTCAGCGTGTGGGCCTCTGCGGGGCTTACCGGATTGTGGTACGCGCCGGGATCGGCCGCGTACACGGCAAAGGGGAGGGAGGCGGCGGCCAGTGCACGTTCAAGCGAGACGATGTCGTGGGATGAACGTCCTGCTGCTTCGGGCGGCATGCCGGACAGCACGAGGGTGGCGGAGACATGGGCGCGGTAGGCGTCGAGGATGTGCTGTTTTTCCGGGTCGTCGTACCAGGTGCTGTCGGGCAGGCCAAGGCCCGACTGCGCCAGGTAGGCGGTGTTCACCGAGGGATCGAGCTGGTCCGGCAATACGCTGAACTCGAACAGAGGGTTGCTGCCGCGCGCGCTTGAATCGAACAAATGGGCGACCAGGCTTGGCAGGTCGCCGATGGCCTCGATCCTGTCCAGCAGCGGCTGCAGCGGGCGCCGCCCGGCCACTTCGATGCCTGCCTCGTCCATGCCCGTCGCCCACAGATCTCCTACCACCTTCGCCGGCGGATCCGGAGCGGGCTGCGCCGCCATCTGCTCGGCCAGTTGCTGGCACTGCAGCAGCGCGATGCTGCGTAGATGGTCCAGCGTCCCGAACTGCGTGCGGCTGGGTTGCAGCGCGCTGGATTGTTCCCATCGCCGGTTGACGTGTGCACCGAGCGAGTCGCACGGCGACAACGTCATGTCCAGTTCGCTGGCGTTGAAGCGGACGGGCCGAAGCAGGCGGGCTGGATCCAGCGTGTAGTGCGAAGTCGCCGCCAGGTCGGTGGGCAGCGGTGCGGGAGCTGCAGCGGGCACGGCAGGACGATGCAGAAGGTAGCCCGCCGCCGCAGCACCTGCCCAGAACGCGGTGACACCGGCGGCCGTCCACAACGCGGTGCCGCACTGGCGGGGGCTGCGCAGGCACCCGGCCAACGCGGCGTCGGAGACCGCGTTGGCGATGCCCGAGGGCGCCATTGCAAGCAGCGGCGCCTGTGCCGGAGAGATGGCGGTCGCGGCTGCGGGAGTCTCCATCGGGAACCCGGCCTGCAGCGCCTGCGTTCCCGGAAGCCACCCCCCACCGGCAGCTGAGCCGGGCGCCGGTGCTGGGGGCAGTGAGCATGGCCCGAGCGGAAGCCGCCCGCTCGCAGGCAGGGCGCTACCCATCATCAGGGCGAACGCGAGCTGGTTGCGGATCCCTTCGACATTCAGCCTGGCGGCCGGCCTGCCGAAGCGTCGCTGGCAGGCTGCCGGATGCGATGGCGCAGCCAGGCCGTGATGCTTCCGGTGGTGGGCGCCCTGCTGCTGGCGGGCTTGGGTGGCGTTGATCGGCATACGCTCTCTCTCTCAGCTGGCCAAGGGCACGGAAACGGGCGCGGGATGGGGGATGTCCGGATCCCATTGCAGGTTGCGGATTCCATCCTCGAGTGCGTCGGCCAAGGCCGCCCCCATCACCGGATCGACCCGGTGCAGGCGATCACGTTGGCTGTGGATCATGACCGGCAGCGCGTTGGGGTGTGCATCGCGCAGTTGCCGGTAGGCATGGTACGCATCGCTTGCCGCCCGGTAGGTTTCCTTCAGTGCGCGGGCCTTGCCGGGCGACAGCTCGAGCGTGCCGTTCCGTTGCGCCTGCCAGAGTGTCCAGTCCACCTGCGCATCACGCTGGTTCCATTCCTTGCGTGCATCTTCCACTTGTTTCCATAGCCGCGCATCGTCTGCGCTCATCTGGCTGATGCCTACGCAGGGAATGGAGGCGTTCTGGAATGGGATGTTGTCCGAGGTGAGCCATGGTGTGTCCTGCGCCGGGGCCGGTGTGAAGCCATGCGCGGCGAGGCGCTGCTCCAGCTGCTGGCGTGCGTGTTGCTCGATGGGCGTGACCGGCGGTGCCTGCAGGTACAGCGTCGGCTGGCCCAGGTGCAGCGAGCCGGCCAATGCGTCGGTGCCTGACATTGCGTAGCCATGGCCGCCGCGCCCGGTCATGTCGATGTTGATCACGAACGCAGGACAATCCTGTCGATCCAGGCATTGGTTGACGTATGCACGCGCGCCGATGAAGCCCAGCTCTTCGTAGGAGGTCACCAGCAGCTCTATCTGGGTGCCCTCCGGGGCCGGGTTGTCCCGGAACCTGGTGCCCATGAGCAGGAGCGTGGCCAGCCCGGAACCATTGTCCAGGGCGCCTTCGGACCCTGACGAGCGACCGATCATGTCGCCATGGGCGACCAGCAGCACGCGGTGCACGGGCGGCTGTCCGCCGGCCGGGGGAAGGGTGACATGCAGATTGAAGGCGGCAGTGCCTTCGGCGATGCCCAGATGGGCCAGCCCGGACAGGGTGTAGGGAAGGCGGGCTACCGGGCCGACGTTGCGTTCGAGCAGTTCAACCATGGTCTCCTGCCGGCGCAGGTTGGCATCGATCCAGCGCTGCTGGATCCCGGCCGGACTGCCCTGGCGGCCGCCGCCGCCGCTCACCGTGCTGGCGACGATGCGCTCGAGGTAATACTGGAAGGCGGCCTGTTCCGGCGAATACAGATTGCTCAGTGCATCCACCAGCGCGAGCAGTTCGCCGCTGGCATCGAACGCTGCCGCCTCGGCCATGGGAGGCCAGGTTGCCTGCGCGGGGCCGGGACGGACCGGGACAGCAGGTACCAGGATGCGCACAAGGCGCGCCACGTCGCTGGCGGGCAAGCGCTCCAACAGTGGATTGATGCCGTCGGCGCGACACGTCCGGTTGCCGGCGCAGTGGCGATGGATCCGCAGCAGCGCGGTCTCCAGTGGCTCGGCATCGCCTTCGGCATCCACCACGCTGATCTGTTGCGCGGCTTCCCGCAGCGCCTCGCGCTCCTGGCTTGCAGCGTCAGGGAATGCCGGTTCGTCCGGGTCCACCGGTACCGGGCCACCCAGCGCATCGCGTGCCGCGCAGTACATCGTCGCCGCGATCCCGGTCGCGGCGCCGACGCCCAATGCGGTTCCGCACAGGCGGGGAGAAGCGGTGCAGGCGGCGGCCGCACTGTTAGCGATGCCGGTCAGCGCGGTGCAGGGCGCTGTGCGGTGTGCAGTCGTCAGTGGGCGATAGTCCGAGTGTGCGCCGGCGGCCGGCAGCAGCGCCACTGCCGGACCCCCACCCGGTTCGCGGGTACCGCTGGATCCAGTGACCGACAGACCGGGCGGGCGCGACGCGCGCGGCGCGGCCAGGGTGCTTGCAAGCAAGGCGCCGACGAACAGATTGGCTGGCCTGCCGAGAAGGCGCAGGGGCGCTGGGTGTGCTCCCCATGCGGCGTGTTGGCGCGAGGCATGTGAGGGTGGCGCCCCGCCGTCATTCTGGAACTTGCCGCTCACTCGTCTTGCAAGGCTGGCATGGTCACATCGCACTGCGCGCGCTCCTCTGGAATCAGCCTGCAGCGTGGCGGCGGAGCGGGCGACTCAGGAAGGGGCGAAAGCGACCCGATGCTGCAGATGCGACGTTTCTGACAGGGCTCCTGTCCAGCGGCCAGGAGGCTTCACGCTTCGCGGCCTGCAAGCGCAGTGCTGATGATTTCCAGCTTGGTCCTCATCGCCGCGCGCCATCACCATCGGCATGGCGCTGCGCTACTCTGGAGCTGCCTCTCCAAGGGCGTGGCAACGCAGTCCCCGGCCGATGCGGGTCGGCCGGGGACAACCTTGTCCAGCCACGTGCAGGCGCGCCGGCCCAGCCGCCGGTGGCGGCCAGGCCTCACACCACCGGAATGCTGTGCTGCTGGCCCATCGTGCGATACGGCGGCGTGGCCATGATCATCTCGGCCAGCGAGTACGCCAGCTCGCGTTCGGCCATTACCGTGCCGTCGGCACCATGTTCGAGCAGGTGACGCACTTCGGCGTCGCTGTGCGCACGCGCCAGCAGGGTCAGGCCGGGATTGATCGCGCGCAGCTTGGCCAGCGCCTCGCCGGCTTCCAGCGGCTGCGGAATCGCCAGCACGGCGATCTTGGCGCGCTCCGGGTGTGCTTCGGCCAGCACCCGATCGGCGGCGGCACTGCCGCGGATGGCCGCGATGCCGGCGGCATGCGCGCTTTCCACGTGTTCCTTGTTGTCGTCGATGACCAGCACCGGTACACCTTTGTCGCGCAGAACCTGGGACAGTTCGCTGCCGACCCGGCCGTAGCCGATGACGATGGCATGGTCGTGCAGGTCACGCGAGGGGCCGTCGGCCTCTTCCGGCTCCGGCTCGGCTGGCTGCAGCGCGAGCTGGCGCGCCTGCCAGCGATCCAGCAGGCCGAACACCAGGGGGTTCAGCATGATCGATACCAGCGCGCCGGCCAGCACCAGGGACTGACCGGTGGGCGGCAGGATCTGCAGTGCAACGCCCAGGCCGGCGATGATGAAGGCGAACTCGCCGATCTGCGCCAGGCTGGCCGAGATGGTCAGCGCGGTACTGGTCGGGTGGCCAAACGCACGCACGATGAAGAACGCGGCGGCGGATTTGCCGAACATGATGATCAACACCGTCGCCAGCACCTGCCACGGGTGCTCGACGATGATCATCGGGTTGAACAGCATGCCGACCGAGACGAAGAACAACACGGCGAACGCATCGCGCAGCGGCAGTGAATCGGTAGCCGCCTTGTGGCTGAGTTCGGATTCGTTGAGCAGCATGCCGGCGAAGAAAGCGCCCAGCGCGAAGGACACGCCGAACAGCATCGCCGAGCCGAACGCCACGCCAAGGGCGATCGCCAGCACGGCCAGGGTGAACAGTTCGCGCGAGCCGGTGCCGGCGATGCGTTCCAGGATCCAGGGAATGACCCGGCGGCCGACTACCAGCATCACCGCCACGAACAGGCCGAGCTGCACGAAGGTCCAGCCGATGTCGGCCAGCACGCTGCCGATGCTGTGGTTCTGCTTGGCGGCATCGGGTCCGAACACCCCGGCCAGCACCGGCATCATCACCAAGGCCAGCACGCAGGCCAGGTCTTCGACGATCAGCCAGCCCACCGCGATCTTGCCGCGCAGGCTTTCCAGCAGCCGGCGTTCTTCCATTGCCCGCAGCAGCACCACGGTACTGGCGGTGGCCAGCGAGAAACCGAACACGATGCCGTGGATGGCCGGCCAGCCCATCAGGCTGGCCACGCCCCAGCCGAGCAGGGTGGCGACCAGGATCTGGCCGATCGCCCCGGGGATGGCGATGGCCTTCACCGCCATCAGGTCCTTCAGCGAAAAATGCAGGCCGACGCCGAACATCAGCAGCATGACGCCCAGTTCGGCCAACTGGTTGGCCAGCGCCTGGTCGGCGACGAAGCCGGGAGTGAATGGACCTACGCAGATGCCAGCAACCAGATACCCGACCAACGGAGACAAGCGCAGCTTGTTGGCCAGCGCGCCGAAGATGAAGGCGAGCCCGAGGCCAACGGCAACGATGTTGATCAGGTCGGTGTCATGGTGCATCAGGTCTCGCAGGTGAATCGGGGGATGTCCCGATTTTCACCGATGGGCCCCGATACGGCAAACGCCGGGCATTGCCCGGCGTCTGTTGCAGTTCCATGCGACCGCGCCGGGCCAGGCCCGGCCGGCCCTTACCAGGTGTAGCGGATGCGGCCGTAGACGTAGGCGCCGTTGAAGCCGAACGGCGAGTAGTTGCTGTACGGCAGCATGCCCCAGGTGGAGTTCTGCAGGTCCACGGTGCGGTCCGGGTATTCGTCCAGCAGGTTGTCCGCACCCAGGGTCAGGGTCCAGTTCTCGCTGGGCTTGTAGCTGGCCGAAGCATCCAGCACCCATTTCGCATCGTAGGTCTGGTCGCGGGTGGCGGTGGCCGAGTTGCGCACGGTGAAGCTGCCGTAGCGGGTGGCGGCCAGGCCCAGCTCCCAATGGTCCGACCGCCACGTGCCGCTGACGATGGCCTTGTCGCGCGGGAAGCTGTCTTCGATGCGGCCGATCTCATCACGCCCGATCAGCGCCTGGGTGATGCCGAGGGCCTGGAAGGCCGCCGGCGAGGCATCGAACTTCTGCACTTCGGTGTCGTTGTAGCTGTAGGCGGCGGTCAGCTCCAGGCTGCTCGCGCTGAACGGCACGGTGTAGCTGGCCACGGCATCGACGCCGCGGGTGCGCGTGTCCAGGCCGTTGGTGAAGTAGGAGAACGCGGTGACCTGCGGCAGGCCCAGGCCGGTCAGCAGGTCGGCCACGGCGGTGTTGCCGGTGGTGGTGATGTTGGACGACAGCGCAATGCGGTCGTCGATCTCGATCTGGTACGCATCCACGGTCAGGTACAGGCGGTCGATCGGCTGCAGCACCAGGCCGACGCTGTAGGAGGTGGAGGTTTCCGCCTTCAGCGGTGCCGAACCGAGAGCCTGTGCAGCGGCGCTGGCGGCCGGGAAGGTGCCGCGCTCGACGAAGCTGCCGTTGACGATCGTGCTGGTGACCGCCTGGTAGCTCTGCTGGGCCAGCGAAGGCGCACGGAAGCCACTGGAGGCAGTGGCGCGCAGGGCGACCTTGTCGGTGAAGGCGTAGCGCGCCGACAGCTTGCCGGAGAACTTGTCGCCGAAGTCCGAGTAGTCCTCGTAGCGACCGGTGACACCGGCGGAGAACTTGTCGGTCAGGTCCGCTTCCAGCCCGGCGTACACCGCGTAGTTGTGGCGGTCCTCGTCGACGGCATTGATCGGGGTGAAGCCGGCGAAGCCCTGCGCACCGCTGCCGGTGTAGGAGTCCGGTTCACCCGGACGCTGCTCCCAGGTCTCGCGGCGGTATTCACCACCGAAGGACAAGGTGACCGGATAGGCCAGGCCCCAGTCCAGCGACTTGGTGAAGTCGGCGTTGAAGATGTCCTGGGTGTACTTCAGGGTGCCGTCGTAGAAGTCGCTCGGGCTGGTGGCGCCGAGGCTGTAATTGATGCTGTTGCGGGTGTGGAAGTCGAGCGTGTTCTCGCCGTGATTGGCGCTCAGGTCCCAGGTCCAGCCACTTTCGGTGCTGCCCTTGACGCCGGCCACGACCGAACGGTCCTTGGAGTACTGGTTGATCTGCGGCACGTAGCCGTCCGGGTAGACCTGGGCCAGCAAGGCGGTCTGGCCGCTGTGGTTGGGCGAGCGGTAGAACGCGAACGAGGTAATGTCGCGGTTGCTGAGCAGTGCGTTGGCGTAACCGGTGACGTTGTCGCTGAAGGCGAAGCTGGCGTTGGCAGAGACCGCCGATGCATCGACCTGCGGATCGCCGACCACGAAGGTCTTTTCGCCGATGTCGGGGAAGTTGCCGGTATTCGGCGTCGTGCCCAGGTAGGGCCCGGCGCGGTTGCTTTCGTCCTGCTGGCTGTACTGGCCCGCCAGGTGGACCTGGCCGCGGCCGTCGCCGAAGGTGAAACCGGCGTCGCCGGAGAGCTGGTTCTTGTTGCCGTCGCCGGCCGCGTACTGGCCGTGGTCGATAGCCAGGCTGCCACCGCTGCCGCTGCCCTTGAGCACGATGTTGACGACACCGGCGATGGCGTCTGAACCGTACTGGGCCGAAGCACCGTCGCGCAGCACTTCCACGCGTTCAATGGCGCCGATCGGGATGGCGTTGATGTCCACCGCCGAGGAGCCACGGCCGATGCTGCCGTTGACGTTGATCATCGCCGAGGTGTGGCGGCGCTTTCCGTCCACCAGCACCAGCACCTGGTCCGGGGACAGCCCACGCAGCTGCGCCGGGCGGATGCCGCTGGTGCCGTCAGTGAGCGCCGGCCGCGGGAAGTTCAGCGAGGGCAGGGCGCGCGAGAGCGCGGTGGCCAGTTCGGAGGTGCCGGTGGACTGCAGCGCCTCGGGGGTGATGATGTCGATCGGCGACTGCGATTCGGCGACCGTACGGTCGGCCACGCGGGTGCCGGTGACGATCACCGTGTCGAGCGTATTGGCGGTCTGTGCGGCGGCGGAGAAGGCGGACGCGCCGAGCATCAGGGCGACGGCGGCGGCGAGTTGGCTGGTCTTGCGGGTCATCAGGACGTGGCTCCGGTTGGGGGAGGCACCGGGGCGACATCTCGGGGAGCGGGACGGCGTTGTTGCGGTGCGCAATACAGCAATTAACGACAATTTAATCCGCTGTCAAATGACGGTAACGTCAAAAACCGTTGCAGAAGCAACAATTTAGCCGCAAGGACAGCATCGTGGGGAGGTGCCCGGAAGGGCGCCGGCCGACCTCCGTGGGAGAGAGAGGAACGACCTTGGCGCGCTGCCGGGATACGTCAAGTATTCGTTAACGTTAGAATTGCGTCGCAGGAAAGGTGCTCACCAGCACATTCCATTCCGTTATATGGACCCCCCCGATGATCTCCCTCCGTAATTTCGCCTTGCGCCGCGGCGAGCGGCTGCTGTTGTCCAACGTCGACCTGACCCTGCATGCCGGTTACCGGGTGGGCGTGGTTGGCCGCAACGGTGCCGGCAAGTCCAGTCTGTTCGCCGCCGTGCAGGGCGAACTGGAAGCCGACAAGGGCGATGTCGACCTGCCCGGCAAGGTGCGTATTGCCAGCGTGGCCCAGGAAACGCCCTCACTGCCAGACCCGGCGTTGAGCTTCGTGCTGGGCGGCGACGTGGTGGTGGCCGCAGTGCTGGCCGAAGAAGCCGCCGCGACCGCCCGCGAGGACTGGGAAGCGGTGGCCGAGGCGCATACGAAGATGGCCGAAGTCGGCGCCTACGATGCCGAAGCGCGTGCCGGCAAGCTGCTGCATGGCCTGGGTTTCCCGGCTGATACGCATCACCGTGCGGTGTCCTCGTTCTCCGGCGGCTGGCGCGCGCGCCTGAACCTGGCTCGCGCGCTGATGATGCCCAGCGACCTGCTGCTGCTCGATGAGCCGACCAACCACCTGGACCTGGATGCGGTGTACTGGCTGGAACAGTGGCTGCTGAAGTATCCCGGCACGCTGCTGCTGATCTCGCATGACCGCGAGTTCCTGGACAACGTGGCGACCCACACGCTGCACCTGCATAACGGCGGCGCCAAGCTGTACACCGGCGGCTACACCGACTTCGAACGCCAGCGTTCGGAGCAGCTGCGCCAGCAGCAGATCGCGCACGAGAAGGAACAGAACGAGCGCGCCCACCTGCAGAGCTTCATCGACCGCTTCAAGGCCACCGCGTCAAAGGCCGCGCAGGCGCAGAGCCGCATGAAGCGCCTGGCGAAGATGGCCGGTACGGAAGCTGTGCGGGCCGAGCGCGAGTTCCGCATCGAGTTCGCGCCGCCGGCCAAGCTGCCGTTCTCGCTGATCCGCCTGAACCACGTGGAGGCCGGTTACGGCGCCGATTCGGTGATCCTGCACAACGTCGGCTTCGGCCTGGAAGCGGGCCAGCGCATCGGCCTGCTGGGCCCGAACGGCGCCGGCAAGACGACCCTGGTGAAGACCCTGGTCGGCGAGCTGGATCCGATCAGTGGTGATCGTGCCGCGCATCCGGACCTGAAGATCGGTTACTTCGCCCAGCATACGGTGGAGTCACTGCACGAAGGCCAGTCGCCGATGGAGCACTTCCGCGACATCGCCCCGGACGCGCCGAACCAGTCGTTCCGTGATTTCCTCGGCAAGTGGAATTTCGCCGGTGACCGCGCGTTCGAGTCGGTGGATGGCTTCTCCGGTGGCGAACGTGCACGGCTGGCGCTGGCGTTGATCGCCTACCAGCAGCCGAACGTGCTGCTGCTCGATGAGCCGACCAACCACCTTGACCTGGAAATGCGTGAGGCGCTGGCCGAAGCGCTGAGTGATTTCGAGGGCGCCATCGTGATGGTGTCGCATGACCGGCATCTGATCGGGCTGGTCTGCGACACGTTCTGGCGCGTGGCCGATGGCGTGGTGGAACCGTTCGACGGCGACCTGGATGAGTACGCGGCGTGGCTGCGTACGCGACCGCAGGCGCAGGGCACCAAGGCCAAGCTGGCCGAGGCCGTTGCACCGGTGGCGGTGAAGACCGAGCCGGTGGTGCAGGTGGTGCAGAAGAAGGCGCCCAACCCGCACAAGCTGGCGGCCGCGGAGGGCAAGGTGGCCGAGCTGGAAGCCAGCCTTGCCGAGCTGGACCGGCAGCTGGCCGATCCGTCCAACTACGCCGATGCCACGCGCATGGCGGTGCTGGGGCGCGATCGCGAAGCGACCGCAGCGCTGCTGGAGAAGGCCGAAGCGGCGTGGATGGCGCTGCTGGAAGGTTGACTGCCGTCTGCGCGTGCGGACCAAGGTCCGCACGCACAGGGGCGTCAGGCCGCGCCCTGCAGCCACGCGGCGAACCGCCGCGCGGGCTCGCGTTCGCTGCGTGAACGCAGCCGTGTCAGCCAGTAGCTGCCCAGCTCGACAGTCTGCGCGAACGGTTGCTGCAACCGGCCCTCGGCCAGTTCCTGTTCGAACATGCACAGCGGCAGCAGCGCGATGCCGGCGCCGCTGGTCGCCGCGGCAGCCAGGGTCAACGAGGAGTCGAAAACCGGCCCGCGCGCTTCCAGCCCGGTGATGCCTGCGGCCTGCAGCCAGCCCGGCCATTCATCAGCGCGGTAGGAACGCAGCAGCGGCAGACCGGCGAGGTCGGCAGGCACGCGCAGGCGGCGCGCCAGGCCCGGTGCGCACAATGGCGCGAATGGCGCCGGCAGCACGCGCGTGCAGACCTGCCCCTGCCAGTCGCCCTCGCCGAAGCGGATGGCCAGGTCCAGACCCTCGCCAGCCAGGTCGATGCGGTTGTTGTGGGTCTGCAGGCGCAGCTCGATGTCTGGATGGGCGGCCTGGAAATCGGCAAGCCGCGGCAACAGCCAGCCGGTGGCGAAGGTGCCGACCACGCCCAGCGTCAGGACTTCTTTCTCTCCACTGCCGGTGAAGCGGGCCAACGCCAGGCTGATCCGCTGGAAGGCCTCGTTCATCACCGGATACAGCGCCGCGCCCTCATCGGTGAGCGCCACGCCACGGGGCAGCCGATGGAACAGGCGAACGCCCAGCCGGTCTTCCAGGCCGCGGATCTGATGGCTGAGCGCGGCCTGGCTCACGCACAGTTCCAGCGCGGCGCGGGTCAGGTTCTGGTGGCGCGCGGCGGCCTCGAAGGCGCGCAGGGCGTTGAGCGGAAGCGAAGGCGACAACATGTGATGCCGTGTTGAGCTGGATTGATGGCGGATGGTAGCGTGCCGCGGCTATCTGGTCGCGGGGTATGGATCCCGAGCGTCCAGCCATGAGAATTTCATGGGGCTTACCCTGAAAGGTCGCGCTGGTCGGTAGGTCTGCCGGCGACCACCATGGGGACCTCACCGTCTGGAGAACGCCCATGCTGTCGCGCCGCCATTTCCTGCAGACCAGTGCCCTGGCGCTGGCATCATCACTTGCCGTTCCGGGCCTGGCACGCAGCGCGCCCGGCCCGGCTGCGGCCACCATCGCCACGGCTGCGGACTTCGCCGCGCTGGAAAAAGCCAGCGGCGGGCGGCTCGGGGTGACCCTGCTGGACACCCGCACCGGCAAGCGGGTGGGGCACCGCCAGGACGAACGCTTCCCGATGTGCAGCACGATCAAGTGGATGCTCGCGGCCGCAGCGCTGCACCGCGCCGAGCGGCAGCCGGGCTTCCTCGACGAGCGGCTGCCGATGCGCGCGGAGGACCTGATCGACCATGCGCCGACGACCCGCCGGCACGTGGGCAAGGACCTGAGCGTGCGCGACCTGTGCCGCACGACGATGGTGACCAGCGACAACCCGGCGGCGAACCTGCTGCTGCGCCACCTGGGCGGGCCGCCGGCGCTGACGGCCTTCATGCGTTCCCACGGTGATGCGGTGACCCGCAGTGACCGGTACGAGCCGGAACTCAACCGGTTCACGCTGGGCGACCCGCGCGACACAACCAGTCCCGCCGCCAGCGCGGCCAGCCTGCAGCGGTTCGTGCTCGGCGATGCGCTGCGGCCGGCATCGCGGCAGCAGTTGGCGGACTGGCTGATCGACAACGAGACCGGCGATGCGACGCTGCGGGCCGGGCTGGACAAGCGATGGCGGGTCGGTGACAAGACCGGCAGCAACGGCAAGGACACGCGCAACGACATCGGCGTGCTGTGGCCGCTGGGCGGTGGCACCGCGTGGGTGCTCACCGCTTACCTGCAGGGCGCCAGCGTGGACGGCGGCCAGCGCGATGCGGTGCTGGCCCGGGTGGCCGCGCTGGCGGAGCGGATGACCGGCTGACGCAGGGCGAGCAAGCTCGCCCGCTACGCAAGTAGTGTCGAGCCTGCTCGACACCGGGTGCTAGGCGGCCTTGCCGCTGCCTTCCACTGCTTCCAGGAACTCGCGTCCCCAGCGGTCCACGTCGTAGTACTCCACGATGCCGTGCAGCTGGCGCTGACGCGCTTCGGCCTCTTCTTCAGGCATCAGCAGCGCCTGCATCAGGCCGGCGGCCAGATCGGCCGGATCATGCGGATTGGTCAATACCGCGCCTTTCAGCTCAGCGGCCGCACCGGCGAACTCGCTCAACACCAGCACCCCGTTGCTGCCTTCGATGCCATGGGTGGCGATGAACTCCTTGGCCACCAGGTTCAGGCCATCGCGCAGCGGGGTGATCCACATCACCTGCGCGGCCGCATAGTGCGCCACCACCTGCTCGAACGGCAGGGCCTTGGCGAAGAAGCGCACCGGCGTCCAGTCCAGCCGGGCGAAGCGGCCGTTGATGCGGCCCACCGCCTGTTCGATCTGGTTCTGCAGGGTGCGGTACACGGTCATTTCGCGTGCGGCCGGCACGCAGACCATCAGCAGGGTGACCTTGCCGCACTGCTCCGGATGCTGCTCCAGCACCCGTTCAAAGGCTTCCAACTTGGCCAGCGTGCCCTTGGTGTAGTCCAGCCGTTCCACCGACAGCACCAGCTTGCGCGCGCCGATTTCGCGGCGGAGCTTGAAGATGTCGTTGCGCACGTCGCTGCGCGCCAGGGTGTCGTGGATGCGGCCGAGGTCGGTGCCGACCGGATGGGCACCCAAGGCGACATCGCGGTCGCCCACGCGCAGGCGGGTGGTCATGGTGTCCAGCCCCACCGCGCAGCCGTAGGTAAGGAAGCGCGGGGCGCAGTTTTCCCAGGCCAGGCGCTCCACCGGTGCGGCACCGCGGACCACGTCCACGAAGTTCTCCACCTGGCGCGGGATGTGGAAGCCGATGTAATCGCACGACAGCAGGCTGCCGATGATCTCGCGGCGCCACGGCACCACGTTGAACACATCCGCCGAAGGGAAATAGGTGTGGTGGAAGAAGGCGATCTTGACGTCCGGGCGCAGCTCGCGCAGGTAGGCCGGCACCATCCACAGGTTGTAGTCGTGGATCCATACGGTGGCCCCGTGCGCCGCTTCGGCCGCGGTGGCCTCGGCGAACTTGCGGTTGACCTTCAGGAACACCTGCCAGTCGTCTTCGCGGAAGCGCGCGCGTTCCCAGAACACGTGCAGCATCGGCCAGAACGCTTCCTTGGAAAAGCGCTTGTAGAAGATGTCCACTTCCTGCCGGCTCAGGGGGACGCGGGTGGCGCGCAGGGTGGGGTATTGCGCCTGGTCCACCTGCACGTGGCGCTGGAACGGCCGGTGCTTGGGATCATCGATGCCCCAGGCGATCCAGCTGCCTTTCTGCCCGCCCTTGAAGAAGCTCAACAGCGAGGGAATGATGCCGTTCGGCGAGCGCGGCGGACGCTGCACCAGCTTGCCGTCCTCGATCGCTTCATCGAAGGGCAGGCGATGGTAGACCATCAGCAGCTGGGCGCCGTCGTGCGATACCGGCGCGGGTGCGGCCAGGTGGGGATCGCGGGCGTCGAGCAGCTTGAAATGGGTGATTGCTTCGAGGATGCCGCCGCAGCCGGGGGCCTGCGCGTGCAGGGTGCGCTGTTGCCCGGCGGTGGCCTCCAGCAGTGCCGGTTCGGACTGGCCCACACACACGCCGCGGAACCCGGCGACGTACATGGAAAGGTCGTTGAGGGTGTCACCGGCGACCAGGATGCGCTCCACCGGCAGCCCCAGCGTGCGCGCCAGCGCGGCCAGCGTGCGTCCCTTGTCGATGCCCGGCGGCAGGATGTCGAGATAACGGTCGGCCGAATACAGCACATCGCAGCCCAGCGAGCGTGCGGTCTGTTCGATCTGCGCGCGCAGCGGTGCGAGCGTCTTCGGATCGCAGAAGTACGAGCAGCGGCGTTCCTGCGGCACGTCCTGGCGCTGCAGCGCGGTGTAGGGGCGCATCGCGGCAGCCACCACGTGCTCGCCGGGCCAGTGCGCTTCGATCATCGACTGAAGCGGCTGCAGGGGTTGCAGGGTGTGGCCATCGACCACGGTGGCACCGACATCGCAGACGATGTAGTCCGGGCGCGGGATCGAGGGATCGGACAGCAGCGGCAACACGGCTTCCAGCCCGCGGCCGGTGATGAAAATGAGCTGGATCCCGGGATGCTGGTCGATCAGCCGGTAGAGGCGGTGGCGCTGTTCGGCGCTGCCTGCCAGGAAGGTGCCATCCAGGTCGGTGGCCAATATCAGTTGCGGCGGTGCTGCGGTTTCAACAGCGGGGATTACGGGTTCGGTAGCAGAGGGAGGGCTTCCAACAGTCAATGCGTTTCCTTTTCAGGGTGGAGGGGAGTTTCGGTTTCGGGCATCAGTTCCAGCGCCGAAGGCGTGGTGCGCAACATCGCGCGGAACGGTGCCGGATGGGTACGCAGGCGGGCGTGCGAAAGCAGCCGCATGCCGGTGAAGACGGCCAGGCAGGTCAACACGGCCGCGAAGTACAGCGGCAGCGCGGGGGCGCCGAAGCGACTCATCAGCGCGCCGGCGATGGCCGGACCGACCGCCGCGCCGACGCCATGCACCAGCAGCAGGCTGCTGCAGCCGGACAGCAGGTCTTCGCTGGCCAGGTAATCGAGCATGTGCGCCACCGCGAACGGGTACAGCGCGAACACCAGCCCGCCGTAGCAGAACACCAGCACGAACATTACGTGCAGCTGCTGCTGGATCAATGGCATGGCCGCCAGCACCGCCAGTCCGGCAGCGGCCAGGCTTACGGTCATCAGGCCGATACGCCGGTCGTGGCCATCGCTGATGCGGCCGAGCGGCCATTGCAGCAGGGCGCCGCCGGCGATGGCGGCCAGCATGAACAACGGCACGCCATCGCCGCTGAGGCCGATGTCCCCGGCGAATACCGGCAACAGGCCCCAGAACGGACCCATCGCCAGCCCGGACAGGCCGGCGGCCACGGTGGCCACCGGCGCCAGGGTGTACAGGTTGCCAAGCTTGAGACGCGGCACGTTGGGCACGTCCGGCTGCTGCAGGCGGGTGGCGGTGACCGGCAGCATCGCCGCGCACACCAGCAGTGCGGTGACGGTGAACATCGCCGCCGCGCCCGCATCGCCAAGCATCAGCAGGACCTGCCCCAGTGCCAGCGCGGACAGGTTGATCATCATGTACAGCGAAAACACCCGGCTGCGCCGCTGCGGATCGGGTTCGGCGTTGAGCCAGCTTTCGATGACGGTATACAGGCCGACCAACGCGATGCCGGTGACCACCCGCAGCAGGCCCCAGCCCCACGGATCCAGCCACAGCGGATGCAGCAGCACCGCCATGGTTGCGAGGGCGGCGTGGAAGGCGAAGGCGCGGCTGTGGCCCATGCGCCGGATCAGCGGCGGGGCAGTGAAAGTGCCGACGAAGAAGCCGGCGAAATAACCGGACATCACCCAGCCCAGCGCGTTGGCGCTGAAGCCTTCCAGCCCGCCGCGCACAGCCAGCAGGGTGCCCAGCAGACCGCCGCCGGTAAGCAGCAAAGCCACGCCAAGCAGCAGTGAAGTCAGCCGCAACATGGGTGCGACCTTCGTGGGGAAGGTTTGGCAAACACGTCACCGACCTTAACACAGGGGGTCTGCCGGGCCGCTTGCAATGCCTTAACATGCGCGCCTGATTTCCTACCTGACAACTACGATGCCGATCTACGGATTCGCCTGCGCCGACTGCGGCCACGCCTTTGACCGCCTGCAGAAGATTGCCGATGCAGACCCGACGCAGTGCCCGTCCTGTGGCAAGGAAACGGTGAAGCGGCAGATCACCGCGCCCTCGTTCCGGCTGGCTGGCGGAGGCTGGTATGAGACCGATTTTGGCTCCAACAAGAAGAACCTGGCGGAAAAGCCCGCAGCGGCGGCACCTGCGAAGAGCGAGTAAGCACAGAGGGTTTGCGCCATGCGGCCTGGCTGGGTAGGGTGGAGCGATGAACCTGCTCCGGACCTCTTCCCTCACTATGCTGCTGGCCCTTGCAGGGTGCAGCGACCCTTCCCCTGATCCGGTGGCGCAGGAAGTGTCCAACGCGCCGGCCGATGCTTTCCTTGCCAGCGTGGCCGCTTACTGTGGCAAGGCCTTTGCTGGACAGGTGGTGGAAGACAACCCGGCCAGCACCGGCCCGGACCCGTTCGCGGGCAAGCGGCTGGTGATGCACGTGCGTGGCTGCGAGGACCCGGCCCACCAGCTGCGGATCCCGTTCCACGTCGGCGATGACCATTCGCGCACCTGGGTGTTGAGCCGTACCGAGAGTGGGCTGCGCCTGAAGCACGACCACCGGCATGCCGACGGCAGCCCGGATGCGATCAGCCTGTATGGCGGCGACAGCAGGCGCCCGGGTACGGCGCAGCGCCAGGAGTTCCCGGCCGACACCGATTCGGTGGCGATGTTCCGCAAGGCGGACATGCTGGCGTCCACGCATAACACCTGGGCGATGGAGATCGATCCGGATCGCCAGTTCGTCTACGAATTGACCCGGCCCGATGGGCGACGCTTCCGCGTGGTATTCGACCTTTCGCGGCCGGTGGCATTGCCACCAGCACCGTGGGGCGCGCGCACGCCGTCTCCGGACGGATCCGCCGGGTAGCGCCGAGCCATGCTCGGCGAGCGCAGCGGCAGGGCGTGACGACCAACGGTCGTCACTACCGAAGCAGGGGTAGCGCCGAGCCATGCTCGGCGAGTGCAGCGGCAACAGCGTGACGACCGACGGTCGTCACCCACCAGGCAGCAGGCCAGCAAGCGGACGGCCAGCGGCCGTCACTACCCGGAGCGGGTCAGCGCACGCCGAAGCGCGCGCGGCAGCCGTTGGCGACCCACAGGCTCCCATTGCTGTAGCCCCAGGTCTGGTTTTCGCGACAGGCGCTGCCGGACAGCTGTTCGATCAGCACCGGGCGGCCGCGGCGTGCTTCCCACGCGCAGCTGGAGCGGCGCTTGTCGTTGCTGCTGCAGGTAACACTGTAGTTGTTGTTGGCCCCGCCCCAGCCGCCGCCCCAGTTGCCTCCCCAGTTGCCTCCGCTGGAGCCGCGGGCTTCGGCGAACTCGCCGCGGCAGCCGCCGTTGACCCAGACCGCACCATTGCGGGTGCCCCAGGTGCGGCCTTCCACGCAGGCCGTGCCGGAGATCTGCCGGACCAGCCGGGCATTGCGCCAGCCCGTGTTGCAGACCCGCTCGCGGTTGTTCTGGCTCTCGCAGCGGGTGTTGCCGCCGTTCTGCCCGCCGCCGCCCCAGTTGCCGCCGTTGCCGCCGCTGCCACCTCCGCGCAGCGAGGTGGCGATGTCCTGCTTGATGCGCGAAAAGCCCCATCCGGAGTTGACCTGGGCCAGGTAGAACCGCAGCTGGTCATCGGGAATACGGCGTCCGTTGGACTGTTCGGCATACTCCTGGCTGATCACCCGGGTCCGGTCACTGCTGGAAAGCTGGGTCAGGTTCTCCGGCGCATAGGCACGTGTGCCGATCTGGGCATGGGCGGGAAACAGCGGGGCAGAGCAGGCAAGCGCGGCGGCCAGGCAGGCCAGGGTCCAGCGGTTCATGGCGACATCCCCGAGCGGTCGATGGTGCGCGAATATAGGAACGAACTGGATTAAATCGGCGTGACTGCCGAGGATTTGCCCCCGGTGGGGGCTCGGCCCCAGAATAACGGGCTTTCCGGTCCTTCCTGGCGCCGGCGTACAACAGCGGAGCTTTCCCCCATGCGTACCCACTTCTGCGGCCTGGTCGACGAGACCCTGATCGGCCAGACTGTCACCCTCGCCGGCTGGACCGACGTGGCCCGTAACCAGGGCGGCGTGTGCTTCATCGATCTTCGCGATCATGAGGGCATCGTGCAGGTGACGGTGGAGGTCGACAATGCCGAAGTGTTCGCCGTGGCCGCCTCGCTCGGTTACGAGGACGTGCTGCAGGTGGAAGGCGTGGTGCGTGCCCGCCACGCAGTCAACGACAAGATGGCCACCGGCAAGGTCGAAGTGATCGCCACCGCCATCACCGTGCTCAACAAGGCCGCGCCGTTGCCGTTCCATGCACACGAGAACCCGGGCGAAGAAACCCGCCTGAAGTACCGTTACCTGGACCTGCGCCGCCCGGAGATGCAGCGCATGCAGCGCACCCGCATCAAGCTGGTGCAGGCGCTGCGCCGCCACCTGGATGAGCGTGGCTTCCAGGACATCGAAACCCCGATCCTGACCAAGGCCACCCCGGAAGGCGCGCGCGACTTCCTGGTGCCGGCGCGCATGCATCCGGGCGAGTTCTACGCGCTGCCGCAGAGCCCCCAGCTGTTCAAGCAGATCCTGATGGTGGCCGGCTTCGACCGCTACTACCAGATCGCGCGCTGCTTCCGCGACGAGGCCCTGCGTGCCGACCGCCAGCTGGAGTTCACCCAGCTGGACATGGAATTCGCCTTCGTGCGCGAGCAGGACGTGCAGGATTTCGTCGAGGACATGATCCGCGGCATCTTCAAGGAGGTGGTCGACGTGGAGCTGGCCGCCCGCTTCCCGCGCATGACCTGGGCCGAGGCGATGCGTCGTTATGGTTCGGACAAGCCGGACCTGCGCATCACGCTGGAACTGGTGGACGTGGCCGAGCTGGTCAAGTCCAGCGGGTTCCCGGTGTTCAGCACGGCCGCCAACGATGCCGAGGGCCGCGTCGCCGCGCTGCGCATCCCGGGCGGTGGCAGCCTGAGCCGCAAGCAGATCGACGAGTACGCCGCCCACGCCGCCAAATACGGCGCCAAGGGCCTGGCCTACATCAAGATCACCGACACCGGCGAGGTCAGCTCGCCGATCCAGAAATTCTTCACCGAAGACGGCTTTGCTGCGCTGCTGGCCCACGTCGGCGCTGGCAATGGGGACATCGTGTTCTTCGGCGCGGGCGGCTACAACAAGGTGTCCGATTTCATGGGCGCGCTGCGTCTGAAGGCGGGCAAGGACTTCGGCCTGGTCGCCGATGGCTGGGCACCGCTGTGGGTGACCGACTTCCCGATGTTCGAATGGGACGAGGAAGCGCAGCGCTACGTCGCCCTGCACCACCCCTTCACCGCGCCTGCGGTGGATGACATCGCCGATCTGCGCGCGCATGCCAAGACCGCGGTGTCGCGTGGCTATGACATGGTGCTCAACGGCAACGAGATCGGCGGCGGCTCGATCCGTATCCACCGTCCGGACATGCAGAGCGCGGTGTTCGAGCTGCTCGGCATCGATGCCGAAGAAGCCCGTGCCAAGTTCGGCTTCCTGCTGGATGCGCTGAACTACGGCGCGCCGCCGCACGGTGGCATCGCCTTCGGCATCGACCGCATCGCCGCGCTGATGGCCGGTACCGAGTCGATCCGCGACGTCATCCCGTTCCCGAAGACCACCGGCGCGCAGTGCCTGATGACCGATGCACCGTCGCCGATCGCCGATGCGCAGCTGGCCGAAGTGCACATCCAGGTACGTCCCAAGAAGGGCTGAGGCCGCTCCAAGGGCTGTCGTGCACAGGCCGGCAGCCTTTCCCAACCACGCCGTCGCGACGGCTTGATGCTACGAGGCAAGCACATGGTCCTGGGTTCCTATGCGATCCGCCGTGCCAGCGTCGACGACGCTGCGATCCTGTCGGTGCTGGCCGCGCGCACCTTCACCGAGACCTTCGGCCATCTGTATCCGCCCCGGCACCTGCAGGATTTCCTCGACGAAAACTATGCGGTGGAGCGCCAGCGGATCATCCTGGCGCACCCGGATTACGCGGTGTGGCTGCTGGAACATGACGGTGTGGCGATCGGCCACGCGGCGGCCGGTCCATGCGGCCTGCCGCATCCGGACGTGCAGCCCGGCGACGGCGAACTGAAGCGGCTGTACCTGATCAAGGCCGAGCAGAGTTGCGGCTGGGGCAGCCGGTTGCTGGAGACCGCGCTGGCCTGGCTGGAGCGCGGTGGCCCGCGCCCGCTGTGGCTGGGGGTGTGGTCGGAAAACTTCGGCGCGCAGCGCTTCTATGCCCGCTACGGCTTCCAGAAAGTGGGCGAGTACCTGTTCCCGGTCGGTGAAACCAACGACCTTGAGTTCATCCTGCGGCGGCCGCTGGTCGCTGCCGCCGATACCCCGGCGACAGCATGAGCAGCGTCCAGATCAGCTGGCGCCCGGTGCGGCGCCAAAGGTGCCGGGCAACGCGGCGGTCTGCATCGCCGTTGTGCGGCTGCGCGTCATCGCTACCAGCAGTTTCAGTTCGTTGCTGCTGAGGAGGCCGCGGGCCAGGTCGTCCTCCATCCGGGACAGCGACTGCTGCCGATCGGGCCAAGGTCCGTACACCGGATCTGCGGCACCCCGTTCCAGCCTGCGCTGCAGGGTCTCGCTGAGCAGGCTGCGCAGCGCGTTGTCGCGGAAGGTTTCGCTTTCCTTGTTGAGGTAGCCGGTGGTGTGGTTGGTGATCAGCCGGTGGTAGGGAATGACTCCCTGCCAGCAGGCGTGGCGTTCGGGGGTGAACATGTCCTTGTGCTCCAGGTAGATCACCTGGTGTCCCATCAGCGCGAACGGTTCCAGTGCGCCGCTACGGATGCCGATCACCGGGCCACCGACTGAATCCAGCAGCTTGTGCATGAAGTACCACTGATGCTCGCGAGGGGCCAGCACGCGCTCACCATTCAGTTCCGCTGCCCAGAAGCGGCCGATATGGGGATGCAGCTTCGGTCGGTACGGATGGCGGTCGGTGAGACGATCCTCACCGTTCTCATCGCGTGCGCGGTTGATGTAAGTATCGGCGATGCAATACACCGGGGAGCCTGCGTGTTCCAGTGCGTCGGCGATCTGCTCGAACATCATGGGCCGTGAAATCGCCTCTGCCTCGCGGGCGTTGGCGTATTCGCGATCGGCGATCCACAACGCGGCCGCGCCGGGCTGGATGCCCTGTTCGGCGATGACCGTGTCGACCAGTGCATCGATGCGTTCGCGCTCGACCGGGTGGACCAGCGCGATGAGTTTGTCGCGGACATCGATGCAGCGCGCTTCGGGCGACAGGTCCGGATCGCGGAAGCGACGCGCGATCAGCTCGGTCGTGGCGGATATGTGGAACACGTGCGTGGCCTCATGCTCGTCGCCGCCGACCAACGGTGAGGGCGCACCCGCCACGTGTTTGAAATCAGCACGCGTAGCGCTGTCGTCCAGCGATTCACGCGCATTCTTCAGGCTTGCACCGGTGTATTCGTACAGCGACACGCGATGCGCTGCATCCTGCTGCCCGCTGGTCCCCAGCGCGCTGCGGATGACCTCGAAGGCTTCGCGGGCATGATGTTGTTCGGCTGCGTTGCCGCGGCTGTAGGCGATGGACACGTTGAGCCGTGGATTGATCAACGTGGCGAGGATCAATGAATAGCGATCACCGGTGGCATAGCCCGGCAGGAAGGTGTGGATTGCTGCATCGGTGGCATCCAGCGCCGCGCGGAACGGCATGTCGCGGGCATGCAGGTACGGCACGCCCTGGCCGGTGGCGGGGTCCATCCGATAGGCCTGTCGCGTCTTGACGTCCTGGAGGGGCACCTGCAGGTCCAGGCGCTGCGCCTGCTCGCGCACCTGGGCCAAGGCGGCCTGGCCAATTTCCTGACGGACGCTCTGGTTGTCATGCGAATGGTTCTGGTAGGCCTGCAGATACAGGTCGCGGGTGGCGCTGTCGGCAGGGTTGGCCGCGGAGAAGAAGGTCGCCGGACGGATCCGCTGTTCTGCGGCAGGGACTTCGACACTGCGGCCCATCATCGTGACGCATGGCCAGCCGGCGATGAACTTCTGCCAATCACGCCCGACGTCGAACTCGGCTGCGGCCCGCGACTGGTTGAGGACCGGCGCGGCCGGTCCGGCCGCGCAGAACAGCAGCGAGGCGTGCTCGTGGATGGGAGACGCCGGCGCATGCGGCGGCGCAGGGGGCAGCAGGGCGGGGGAGGTCTGGGAAATGGTCAACGTCGGCATGTGGGGATCCGAAGGGTCAGAGGGAGGCGAGCAGGTGGCGGCGAATGCACTGCAGGCGCTGCAATGCACCTGGCAGGTCGTCCAGGGCGGGCGACTCGCGGGCATGGGCCTGGATCAGCCGCAGCACACCGCTGCTGATGTCCAGGGCGATGCAGGCGCCGCCCATGGCGTGCGGGTCGTGATGGTGGGCGAGCAGGGCGCGCAGCCGGTGTTCACTGCAGCGCAGCCCGTCATCGGCCAGCTGGCAGTGCAGCAGCAGGTGGTCGTCGGTGACTTCCAGGTGCCATTCCACTCCGCCTTCGTCGAGAAGCGTGTAGGCAGCAGCAGGAACGTCCAAAGGCAGGGGCAGGCGGTGCGCGGCGCGCTGCAGGATCGGCAGCGCCCACGCCGGTGTGTAAGCGGTCATCGTGATACAGCTTCGGGAAACGGAGGCATAGCCTGCGCATTGCGCAGCTGGGAAGCCTGAGTCATGCGTTAACCACTGCGAAATCAATCAAATCGAAGATTTCGAGTGGCAATTTTGGCGGGTAAATCGGCATTACCCATGGTGGAATTACAGGATTCACTCATCTTTCAACACGCGTCATTTCGGAGGCCCGCAGCCTCCTTGCGCGGCGCTTGCTGAAAGCGACATCCCTGCAGCACCTTCAGCGTGGATCCCATGACTACTTCCCCGTCTTCGCCAGCGGAGCCACCCCTCTCCCCCGTGTTCCCTCCCGCGTCGTCGCCCTCGTCTTCCGTGAAATGCCCATGCGTGCTGAACCCTGCCGGCGTGCGCAACCGCAGTCTGACTGAGGCACGCACGGCCGGGCGCTGGCGCGCCGTGGTGGAGGGCGGGCGCGTGCGACGCGCCATCACTGTCACCACGCTCGCGCCAGGGATGATCGCCGTGCGACTGGAAGGACCACCGGCGTTGCTGGAAAGGATGGGGCTGCAGGTTGCGGCTGCGCCGCAGGCCGCCCGCGCCGCAAAGCAGCTTGCCTGGATAAGCCTGGATCCTCGCCGTTTCAGCGGCAGCGTCGTGCAGGGCGAAGCATTGCTCGACCCCTGCGCGGCACCTGCCGGCGGTGAGCGTGCAGGCACGTGCGTGCGTATCAACGGCGGCTACTTCAATTACCGCCAGCGCGCCTGCAGCGCCCAGCCCGAACCGCGGCCGATTGGACCGCTGAACACGGCCGGGGGAAGGCAGCAGCCGGCGTTGCCCGTGCCTTCGGCGTTTGCAGGCGACTATCATCAAATGATGTTCGCCGACGGCTCCTCGTTCGCCAGTGCGCCCCTTCTGGCAGAGCGCGGTGAGCCGGTATTCGGAATCAAAGCCGCAGGTAATCCGATGTACCGCCTGCCGCCCGATTTCTGTTTCGAGCGGGGCGATCTGGTTCCGCCCGGTGTGTTGTGGCACGCGCATGATGCCAACCCACGGGCTGCGATCAGCCTGCCATCCAGCGCTGGAAGTGGTCGCATCCGGCTCGTCGCGGCCCCCATGGGCGACCGTAGCTGCGCCGACTCCGGCTGGACACTTACGGCGTTTTCGGCGGCGATGGCCCGGCTGGACCGCCAGCAATCGCCGCCCAACGTTTCCCTGAACCTGGATGGTGGCGAGTCCGTCGCGCTGCTCGCCTGGGTGGGGGGGCGCCCGCTGCTCGACGTCCGGCAGACGCTGCAGCCGCGACGGGTCGGCAACCTGCTCGAGTTCCATGATGGCCCGCCACAGCGGTCGCCCCGGATGGTCAGATGCGTCAAACTGGAAACATGAATCCCTCCGTCCTGCTCCTGCATGGCATCTGGAACGCCCGCGCCTGGGTCGGCCCGCTCGCCTGGCGCCTGCGCGCGCGCGGCTTCCAGGTCGAGACCTTCGGCTATTCAAGCGTGCTGGGCGGCCCCGAAGTGGCCGTCCCGCAGTTGCTGGAACGCCTGCACCAGCGCGGGCCGGTCTCGCTGGTGGGCCACAGCCTGGGCGGGCTGGTGGCGCTGGAGGCGCTGCGTCAGGCGCCGGACCTGCAGGTGCAGCGGGTGGTCTGCCTGGGATCGCCGCTGCGCGGCAGTGGCACCGCCCGCATCCTGGCCGAACACGGCTGGGCCGCAGCGCTCGGGCGCAGCAGCGGACTGCTGCTGGATGGGCTGCCGGACTGGCAGGGCGAGGCGAAGGTGGGACTGATCGCCGGTTGTGTCCCGCACGGCCTCGGCAGCCTGCTGGGGGCGCTGGAGGGAGACTCCGACGGCACCGTGGCGCTGGCCGAGACCCGCTTGCCGGGACTGGCCGACCATTGTGTCGTGCGCTGTTCCCACAGCGGGCTGGTGTTCTCGCTGGAGGCAGCGCGGCAGACCGCGCAGTTCCTGCGCCACGGACGCTTTCATCCTGGCCAGGCCTCCGCTGCCGCTTGACCGCGCCAGGTCCTGCGGCGGGGTGGACACGGATGTGGCGCCCGATCAGGTAGAATCCGCGCCCTGTTCCTGAAGCTGCCAAACGGAAGCCCCCATGGGTAGAGGTCCCTCCATCGAAGGCCGCAAAAACGCGTCTGACGCGAAACGCGGCAAGATTTTCACCAAGATCATCCGCGAGATCGGCGTTGCCGCGCGTGGTGGCGGAGGCGACCCCAACAACAACCCGCGCCTGCGCGTGGCGATGGACAAGGGGCTGTCCTCGAACATGTCCAAGGACGTGATCGAGCGGGCGATCAAGAAGGCCACCGGCGAGCTGGAAGGCGTCGAGTACGAAGAGATCCGCTACGAGGGCTATGCGCCCGGCGGCGTGGCCGTGATCGTCGACTGCCTGACCGACAACAAGGTGCGCACCGTCGCCGATGTCCGCCATGCGTTCAGCAAGTGCGGCGGCAACATGGGCACCGAAGGCTCGGTGGCGTTCATGTTCAAGCGCCTGGGCGTCATCAGCTATGCGCCGGGCGCAGACGAAGACCGCATCACCGAGGCCGCCATCGAGGCCGGTGCGGACGACATCGTGGTCTACCCCGATGACGCCTCCATCGACGTGGTCACTGCGCCGGACGCCTTCCACGCCGTGCGCGATGCGATGGCGGCCGCCGGGCTGCCGAGCGACCACGCCGAAATCACCTTCCGCGCCGACAATGACATTGCCGTGGAGGGCGACACCGCCCTGCAGGTGAAGAAGCTGCTGGACATGCTGGAAGACCTCGACGACGTGCAGGATGTCTACTCCAACGCCGATCTCGGCGCGCACGCCTAAGCCCGTCGATGACCCGCATCCTCGGCATCGACCCCGGTTCGCAACGTACCGGGGTCGGCATCATCGACGTCGATGCGGCTGGCCGTGTCAGCCATGTCCACCACCAGCCGCTGGTGTTGCTGGGCGCTGACGACTTCCCGCAGCGGATGAAGATCCTGGTGCTGGGACTGGCCGATCTGATCGTCCAGTACCAGCCGCAGGAAGTGGCCATCGAAAAGGTGTTCATGGCGCGCAACCCGGATTCGGCACTGAAACTCGGCCAGGCCCGCGGGGCGGCGATTTCGGCCGTGGTGCTGCGCGACCTGCCGGTCAGTGAGTACGCGGCCAGCGAGATCAAGCTGGCGGTCGTCGGGCGCGGCGGAGCGGAAAAACAACAGGTCCAACACATGGTCGGGCTCATGCTCGGCCTGAAGACGAAGCTGCAGGCCGACGCCGCTGATGCATTGGCCGTGGCCATCACCCATGCCCACGTACGGGCCACGGCCAACCGCCTGGGGCTCAGCGCCCGCCAGGCGTGGGGCCGGAAATGAGGAGCACTGCTGCATGATCGGTCGCCTGCGTGGAATCGTTGCCTACAAGGCGCCGCCGTGGCTGGTGGTGGACGTCAACGGGGTCGGCTACGAGCTGGAAGCCCCGATGAGCACGTTCTATGACCTGCCGGACATCGGCCGCGAGGTGATCCTGTACACGCACTACGCGCAGAAGGAGGACAGCGTGTCGCTGTACGGCTTCCTGCGCGATGGCGAGCGCCGCCTGTTCCGCGACGTGCAGAAGGTCAGCGGCATCGGTGCGAAGATCGCGCTGGCGGTGTTGTCGGCGGCCAGCGTGGAAGAGTTCGTGCGGATGGTGCAGTCCGGGGACGTCACCGCGCTGACCCGCATCCCGGGCATCGGCAAGAAGACCGCCGAGCGCATGGTGTTGGAACTGCGCGACCGTGCCGCCCAGCTGGGCGCAGGCGGCGCACTGCCGTCCAGTAGCGGTCCCGCCGCGGCTGATCCGGTGTCCGAAGCCACCGTTGCGCTGCAGCAGCTCGGCTACAAGCCGGCCGAGGCGGCGCGCATGGCCCGCGATGCCAATGCCGAGGGCGACGACGTCGCCATGGTCATCCGCAAGGCGCTGCAGTCGGCGCTGCGCTGAGCCTGCCCTTTTCCTCTTCGATACTCCCACCGAGCCCCGCCATGTCCACCCCCAGCAACCCGCAAGATGGCAGCCACGGCCATGCCCCCACCGGGAGCAGCATGGCCTTGGTCGTCGGTGCGATCGGCGTGGTGTTCGGTGACATCGGCACCAGCCCGCTGTACACCCTGAAGGAAGCGTTCTCCGGCCACTACGGGCTGACCAGCGACCATGACACCGTGCTGGGGGTGCTGTCGCTGTCGTTCTGGGCGCTGATCCTGGTGGTGACCCTGAAGTACGTCACCATCATCATGCGCGCCGACAACGAGGGCGAGGGCGGGATCATGGCGCTGATGGCGCTGACCCAGCGCACGCTGAGCAAGGGCTCGCGCTCGGCGTACGTGGTCGGCATCCTCGGCATCTTCGGCGCCTCGCTGTTCTTCGGCGACGGGGTGATCACCCCGGCCATTTCGGTGCTGGGCGCGGTGGAGGGCCTGGAAATCGCTGCGCCCGGCCTGCATCGCTTCATCCTGCCGATCACCATCGTGGTGCTGCTGGCGGTGTTTGCCGCGCAGCGCTTCGGCACGGAAAAAATCGGCAAGGCGTTCGGGCCGATCACCAGCATCTGGTTCATTTCGCTGGCGGCGATCGGCCTGTACAACATCGTCGATGCACCTGAAGTGCTGAAAGCCTTCAACCCGTGGTGGGCGATCCGGTTCTTCATGGACCATGGCTGGCACGGGGTGTTCATCCTCGGCGCAGTGGTGCTGGCGGTCACCGGTGGCGAGGCCCTGTACGCCGACATGGGCCACTTCGGTGCCAAGCCGATCCGCCACGCCTGGTATTTCTTCGTGCTGCCGTGCCTGGTGATGAACTACCTGGGCCAGGGCGCGCTGGTGCTGGAGCATCCCGAAGCGGTGAAGAACCCGTTCTTCGAAGCGGTGCCGGACTGGGCGCTGTACCCGATGATCATCCTGGCCACGATGGCGGCGGTGATCGCCTCGCAGTCGGTCATCACCGGGGCGTTCTCGGTGTCCCGCCAGGCGATGCAGCTGGGCTACATCCCGCGCATGCGGATCAAGCACACCTCGCACGACACCATCGGCCAGATCTACATCCCGGGCATCAACTGGGGCCTGGCGGTGATGGTGATCGGGCTGGTGCTGGCGTTCCAGAGCTCGTCCAACCTGGCGGTGGCCTACGGCATTTCGGTGTCCGGCACGATGCTGATCGATACCCTGTTGCTGGCCCTGGTGGCGCGCAGCCTGTGGCCGAAATCACGGCACTGGATCGTTGCGCTGTGCGTGGTGTTCTTCATCATCGACCTGGGCTTCGTGATCGCCAATGGCGCCAAGCTGATGCAGGGCGCGTGGTTCCCGGTGGTGCTGGGCATCCTGCTGTTCACCCTGATGCGCACCTGGCGGCGTGGCCGCGAGCTGCTGCGCGACGAGATCCGCAAGGACGGCATCCGCCTGGATACCTTCCTGCCGGGGCTGATGCTGGCGCCGCCGGTCCGGGTGCCGGGCACGGCGGTGTTCCTGACCGCCGACCCGACCGTGGCGCCGCATGCGCTGATGCACAACCTGAAGCACAACAAGGTGCTGCACGAGCGCAATGTGTTCCTGCACGTGGTGACCCTGCCGGTGCCGTACGCGCCGGAGGGGCACCGGTTGAAGATCGAATCGGTCGGCGATGATTTCCACCGGGTCTACGTCAAGTTCGGTTTCATGGAGACCCCGGACGTGCCGCTGGCGCTGATGCGTTCATGCGACCACGGCGGGATCTACTTCGACCCGATGGACACCACGTTCTTCGCCAGCCGCGAGACGATCGTGGCCACCGCCAACCGCGGCATGCCGATCTGGCGCGACAAGCTGTTCGCGCTGATGCATCGCAACGCCGCGCCGGCAACCGGGTTCTTCCGGATTCCCGGCAACCGGCTGGTGGAGCTGGGCGCGCAGGTCGAGATCTAAGGGTTTTCTGCGCTGCGCGCGGCTTTCAGGCGACGTCGAAAGCACCGGCAACGTCAACAGCTGCGCGGCTGCTTGTTGGCGGGGCGGGGAGGGTTGGCGGGGGACGGCAACAGCCGCTCCTGCGGGCCTCGTTTCGCGCCATCCATGGCGCTCAACGCCCCCGCCAACCCACCCCGCCCCACCTTGGACAGGCCCATGGCGGCCTTGGAACATGCGTGCCTGGTAGCGCCGACCCATGGTCGGCGGGATGTTTCCGCCAACGGCCCGCTGCGCTCGCCGAGCACGGCTCGGCGCTACCAGGGCCCCGTAGCGTGTCGGGTGGGGGGGAGCCCCTGAGTCAGGGGCGGCCGCGAAGCGGCGGGGTGTGGGTGTTGGTGAGGAGGGGCCCATGGTTTGCGCAGCAAGCGTGGGAGCGGCAGCGCGAATGCGATGACGTGTACCCGCGCCATGGATGGCGCGAAACGAGGCCCGCAGGAGCGGCTTCTGCCGTCCCCCGACCAGCCCCACCGCCCGGCCCAAACCCAGCTGCGGCTTTCAAGCCACCCGCGAGGGGGCATCACCCGTTCGATCACCCACCAATCGCACGGCGCGCGCCCAATTTGCCGCATAATCGGCAGATGACCGAACACCGCATCATTGGCGCCGACGCCACCCGCGAGGATGACGCCGTCGATGCCAGCATCCGCCCCAAACGCATGGCCGATTACCTCGGCCAGGTGCCGGTGCGCGAGCAGATGGACATCTACATCCAGGCCGCCAAGGCACGCGGCGATGCGCTGGACCACGTGCTGATCTTCGGTCCGCCGGGACTGGGCAAGACCACCCTCAGCCATGTCATCGCCAACGAGCTCGGCGTGGCGCTGCGGGTGACTTCCGGGCCGGTGATCGAAAAGGCCGGTGACCTGGCCGCGCTGCTGACCAACCTGCAGCCGCACGATGTGCTGTTCATCGATGAAATCCACCGCCTGTCCCCGGTGGTCGAGGAAGTGCTGTACCCGGCGATGGAAGACTTCCAGATCGACATCATGATCGGCGAGGGGCCCGCAGCGCGCTCGATCAAGCTCGACCTGCCACCGTTCACCCTGGTCGGCGCCACCACCCGGGCCGGCCTGCTTACCGCGCCGTTGCGCGACCGCTTCGGCATCGTGCAGCGGCTGGAGTTCTATACCGCCGAAGAGTTGACGCGCATCGTGCGCCGCTCGGCGAAGATCCTCGGCATCGACTGCACCGCCGACGGGGCAGGGGAGATCGCACGCCGTTCGCGCGGCACCCCGCGCATCGCCAACCGGCTGCTGCGGCGCGTGCGCGATTACGCCCAGGTCAAGGCCAACGGGCACATCGACCAGGACGTCGCACAGGCCGCGATGGTGATGCTGAAGGTCGATCCGGAAGGCTTCGACGAGCTCGACCGGCGCTTCCTGCGCACCCTGGTGGACTACTTCGATGGCGGCCCGGTGGGCGTGGAATCGATGGCCGCGGCGCTGTCCGAAGAGCGCGGCACGCTGGAAGACGTGGTCGAACCCTACCTGATCCAGCAAGGCTTCCTCGTGCGTACCGCGCGTGGCCGGATGGCCACACATCGTGCGTATCGCCATCTGGGCCTGAAGCCGAAGGCCCCCCCGGTAGACCTTTTCGCCGAGCAATCCGACAATGAGTGAGCCGCGGTTCAGTTGGCCGACACGCATCTACTGGGAAGATACCGACGCAGGTGGGGTGGTCTACCACGCCCGCTACGTGGCTTTCATGGAACGGGCACGCACCGAATGGATGCGGGCGCTGGGCTTCGGCCAGGAGCGCATGCGCAGCGAACACGGCATGGTGTTCGCGGTCCGCTCCATGGAGATGGACTTCATCAAGCCGGCGCGACTGGACGATGCGCTGCAGGTGAGCGCCACGCTGGTGCAGTGCCGGCGCGCCAGCATGGTCTTTGCCCAGCAGGTGCTGCGTGATGGCCAGGTGCTGCTGGACGCGCAGGTCAGGATTGCCGCACTGGATGCGGAATCCTTCCGCCCGCGCGCCATGGACCATGCACTGCTGGCGGTCCTGAAGTCGCACGAACACCCCCTTACTCCACACAATCCTGATTTGCAGACTGAGGAACAACGATGATCGCAATGCTTCTGGGCCTGCAGGCCACGGTGGTCGAGGCGCTGCCGGAGGACGTCACCAGCGCCGCCGCCGAAACCGCCGTACAGGCCTCGCGCAGCGGCATCAATTACTGGGAGCTGATGACCAAGGCCAGCATCCCGGTGATCATCATCGTGCTGCTGCTGCTGGCCGGTTCGTTCATCAGCTGGGTGATCATCTTCCGCAAGGCCCGCGTGTTCTCGCAGGCCACCCGTGAAGCGGATGAGTTCGAGAACCGCTTCTGGTCCGGCGCCGACCTCGGCAAGCTGTACTCCTCGGCCACCGACCGCAACCGCAGCGTGGGCGGCCTGGAAGCCATCTTCGAAGCCGGTTTCCGCGAGTACAACCGTCTGCGCGATCGTCGCGGGCTGGACGGCCGTGCCCTGCTGGAAGGCGCGCAGCGTGCCATGCGCACCACCTACACCCGCGAAGTGGACCGCCTGGAGCGCAACCTGGAGCTGCTGGCCAACATCGGCTCCACCGCCCCCTACGTGGGCCTGGTCGGCACCGTGTTCGGCATCATGGTGACCATGCACGACATGATCAACAGCGGTGAGCAGGCCGGCATCGCGTCGGTGGCGCCGGGCATCTCCGAAGCCCTGTTCGCTACTGCCATCGGCCTGTTCGTGGCCATCCCCGCCGTGTGGGCGTACAACCGTTTCACCACGCGCGTGGAGCGCATGGCGGTGCGGTTTGAAACCTTCGCCGATGAGTTCAGCTCCATCCTGCAGCGCCAGACCGGCGCAGACGACTGAGCCCAGGCGAGGAGCCCACCATGAGTGCCATCGGTCGCCGCAAGCGGCGCAAGCTCAAATCCGAAATCAACGTCGTGCCGTACATCGACGTCATGCTCGTGCTGTTGATCATCTTCATGGTCACCGCGCCGCTGCTGACGCTGAGCTTCGAGGTTGAACTGCCCCGTTCCAACGCGAAGGCGCTGGAGAGCAAGCAGGATCCGATCGTCGTTTCCGTGCGCGCGGACGGCCAGCTGAGCCTGAAGCTGTCCGACGAAAAGCAGCCCACGGCGATGTCCGCCGAAGAGATGCAGGCGCGGCTGGGCGGCATCGTGGCGCAGGACAAGACGGTCCGCGTGATCGTCGCCGCCGACCGTGCCGTGGCCTATGAAAAGGTCGTGGCGGCAATGGACGTGCTGAAGCGCGCGAACGTGGAAAAGGTTGGCCTGGCCACCGATGCACAGTGACGCCTTGCCGCCGCCGCGCGACGAAGAACAGGGCTGGGCCTGGCCGGTAAGCCTTGCCGCGCTGGTCCACCTGCTGCTTGCGCTGGTCTTCATCGTGGCCTGGCTGTGGTCGCCCGAGCGCAACACCGAAGCCGCTGCCGGGGACCCGGCGGTGCAGGCCGACATGGCCCTGTCCAGCGCTGAGGCCTCGGCGGCGCGGCAGGCGCTGCGCCAGTCCGAGCGCCTGGAAACCCTGCCCGAGCCGATCCCCGAGCCCATCGCCGAGCCCGAACCGATCCCGGAAGACACCATCCCGCCGCCGCAGCCGACCCCCGAACCGCGCCCGATGGACGCGCCCACGCCGCAGCAGTCGCAGGCGCAGGAGCGCGTGGCGCAGCCGGACAAGGTCGACCAGGACGCGGTCAGCGCGCTGGCCATTTCGCAGGAAAAGGCCAGGCAGGAGCAGGAGGCGAAGCGTCGCCAGGAGCAGATCGACCTGACCGAGCGCAAGCGCCAGGAAGAGGCCGAACAGCGCGCACGACTGGCCAAGCAGCAGGAAGCGGACCGCCAGAAGAAGATCGCCGAGGACGAGCGCAAGGCCAACGAAAGCAAGGCCGAGGCGGACAAGCAGAAGAAGATCGCCGAGCTGCGTTCGCGCCGTGAGCAGGCCGAGAAGGAAGCCAAGCTGGCCGAGCAGCGGCTGCGCCAGGTGGCGGCCGCGCGCAACGCGGCGGCCGCGTCCAATGCCAGTGCCAGCAGTAGTGCGGCCTCGCAGCCGGCGGGTGGGGCAGGCGGCACCAGTGACGACTTGACCGCCAAGTACGCTGCGGCGATCCAGGCCAAGGTGCAGGATGCCTGGATCCGTCCGGACAACATCGCCTCCGGCCAGCGTTGCCAGATCGTGATCACCCAGCTGCGCGGTGGCCGCGTGCTGTCGGCCAAGGTTGGCGCCAGCTGCCCGTACGACGAGGCCGGCAAGCGCTCGATCGAAGCGGCGGTGCTCAATGCCCAGCCGCTGCCGTATGCGGGATTCGAGCAGGTGTTCAACCGCGAGCTGATCCTCAACTTCCGCCCGGATTGACCCGTGCCGGTGGGTGAGGACCGTTGGTCGTCACGCCTTGGAGAGGAAGAGCGTGACGACCAACGGTCGTCACCCACCGAAGCCCCATCCATCGAAGCCGCGGCACCCACCGAAGCCCCATCCACCGAAGCCCCGGCACCCACCGAAGCCCCCGTTACCTCGCACCGACCTTGCTTTCACACCGGTCTGGTTCATGATTGCGAAACCGTTCACCCCGTTCCTGCTATCCCTCGCTGTGGTTCCTTGACTGAGCATTCCATGAAAAAGATGCCCCGCTGGATGGTCGCGTTCGCGGCCCTGTTGCTTCCCTTTGCCGCGCTCGCGCAGCAGAAGGGCCTTGAGATCGACATCGTGGGCGGCAGTGCCTCGGCCACGCCGATCACCGTCGTGCCGATGCCCTACGAGGGTTCGGCCGCTGCGCCGCAGACCGACGTGGCCGCGGTGATCCGCGCCGACCTGGACCGTTCGGGCCAGTTCCGCACGCTGCCCGAAGCGCAGATCGTGGAAAAGCCCACCCGCGGCGGTGACATCCAGTTCCCGACCTGGCGCGCGCTGAAGCAGAACTACATCGTGGTCGGCCGCGTGCAGGACGCCGGTGCCGGCGCGTACCGCGTGGAATACGAGCTGTATGACGTGCCCAAGGGCGAGCGCCTGCTGGGCCTGGCGATGACCGCGCGCGGCAACGCCATGCGCGATGTCGCCCACCAGATGGCCGATGCGATCTACGAAAAGATCACCGGCGTGCGTGGCGCGTTCTGGACCCGGATCGCCTACATCACCGCCAGCGGCCGCGGCGATGCCATGCGCTACGCGCTGATGGTGGCCGATTCGGATGGCTACAACCCGCAGACCATCGTGCGTTCGGCCGAACCGCTGCTGTCGCCGTCGTGGAGCCCGGATGGCGGCAAGCTGGCCTACGTCAGCTTCGAGCGCGGCAATTCGGCGATCTACATCCAGAACATCGCCACCGGCGCACGTGAGCTGGTGACCAGCTTCCGCGGCATCAACAGCGCCCCGGCGTTCTCCCCGGACGGCCGCAAGCTGGCCCTGACGCTGTCGCGTTCGGGCAATCCGGAGGTCTACTCGATGGACCTCGGCAGCAAGCAGCTGACCCAGCTGACCAACCACCTGGCCATCGACACCGAGCCGACCTGGGCCCCGGATGGCAGCGCGGTGTACTTCACCTCCGATCGCGGCGGCCGTCCGCAGGTCTACAAGGTTGCTGCAAGCGGCGGCAGCGCCGAGCGCGTTACCTTCCAGGGCAACTACAACGCCAAGCCGTCGGTTTCCTGGGACGGCAAGAAGATCGCCGTGGCACAGGGTTCGGGCAACAGCTACAAGGTCGCGATGATGGACAGCTCGCTGGGTTCGCCGCGCTGGAGCACGCTCTCCACCGGTTCGCTGGATGAGTCGCCCAGCTTCGCGCCCAACGCCAGCATGGTGCTCTACGCCGCGCGCGAAGGTGGCCGTGGCGTTCTCTACGCGGTGTCGGCCGATGCCCGTGTCCGCCAGCGACTGGTGCTGGCCGATGGCGATGTCCGTGAGCCCGCATGGTCGCCATACCGTACCAAGCGCTAAAAGAGTGTTAATATTTTCCGAGATTTACCCCATTCACCGGCTTAGGAGCCTCAAAGGTATCGCCATGAACAAGACCACCAAAGTTCTGCTTGTTTCCCTGTTGTCCGTGGCCGCCCTGGCCGGTTGCTCGAAGAAAGTGAAGGAAGTGCCGGCCGAGCCGGCCACCACGCCGACCACCACCCAGCCGACCGGTCCGTCGACCTCCGGCCTGTACGGCCCGGGCGACCTGGACACCGATGCCTGCCTGCGCCAGCGCGTTGTGTACTTCGACCTGGACCAGGATTCGGTCAAGGCCGAGTTCCAGGCGATCATGGCCTGCCACGCCAAGTACCTGCGTGACCGTCCGTCCTCGCGCATCACCCTGCAGGGCCACACCGACGAGCGCGGTTCGCGCGCGTACAACCAGGCCCTGGGCGAGCGTCGTGGCAACGGCGTCAGC
>NZ_JBJDOQ010000026.1:0-45973 GCF_044901215.1 Stenotrophomonas sp. NPDC078853
GGGGGACCGTCGTGAGGCAGGAGCCGAACGCGAGCCTACAGGGACGTACTTGCGGCGTGTCCCCTGCAGCCCACCCGCCCGGCCCAGCCAGGAAAACACGGCTTTGCCCCACCACCGCAAAAAACCTATTTCAATTTCCTCACGAATTCTTCCGGCGTCAGCCCCGGCGCGAACAGGAAACCCTGGCCGACATTGACCCCCAACCCCATCAGGTAGCGACGCTGGGCTTCGGATTCGATGCCTTCGGCCACCACGCCCAGCCCCAAGCTGCGGGCAATCCCGCAGATCGCCTCGCACACCGCCATGTCCGAACGGTCACCGGGCACGCCCTCCACGAACAGCTGGCTGAGCTTCAGGCCGTGGATCGGCAGCCGGCGCAGGTAATTCAACGCGCTGTAGCCCTCGCCGAAATCATCGATGGCCAGCATCACGCCCATCTCGCGCAGCCGGGCGAAGGTGCGCAGGGTGTCCGGGGCATCCTCGATCAGCACGCGCTCGGTGAACTCCAGCTCCAGTGCGGTGCCGGGCAGATGGAACTCATCCAGTGCCTGGCGCACCTTCAGTGCCAGGTCGTCGCCGGTGAACTGGCGGTAGGACACATTGACCGCCACCCGCACCAGGCCGAGGCCTTCGTCCTGCCACTGGCGGACCTGGCGGCAGGCCTCGCGCAGCGCCCATTGGCCGATCCGCACGATGTCACCGGTGCTCTCTGCGTGGGCGATGAACAGGTCCGGGCGCATCTCGCCCAGCTGCTCGTTCTGCCAGCGGATCAGCGCCTCGGCGGCGATCACCTCGCCGGTGCGCAGGTTCACCTGAGGCTGGTAGACCAGGCGGAATTCATCGGCTTCCAACGCGCGGTGCAGCCGGCTTTCGATCTGCAGGCGGTCGTGCTGGGCCTGCGCCAGCTCAGGTGAAAATACCTGCCAGCCGTTGCGGCTGCGGCGCTTGCAGTCATACATCGCGGTGTCGGCGTTCTGGATCAGCTGCTGCGGGCGCACGCCGTCGCGCGGCGCGCACGCGATGCCGATGCTGGCGGTGACCACGAACTCGTCGTTGCCGAACACGAACGCAGGTTCGAACGCGGCGGTGATGCGCTCGGCCAGCCGTTCGGGCTGGTCGGGCTGGTCGCGGGTATCGCAGATGACCAGGAACTCATCGCCACCAAAGCGCGCCAGCAGTCCTTCGGTGCCGATCGCATGGGCGATGCGGCGGGTGGCCTCCACCAGCAGTTCATCGCCTGCGCTGTGGCCCAGCAGGTCGTTGACTGTCTTGAAACGGTCCAGGTCGATGTACAGCACCGCGACCTTGCAGTGGGTCGGGTTGGACAGCCGCACCCCCAGGTCGCTGAGCACCGCATCGCGGTTCATGATGCCGGTCAGCGGATCGGTGCGCGCCTGGATGCGCAGGGTTTCCTCGGCCTGCTTGCGTTCGGTGATGTCCTGCACGGTGCCGGCGATGCGTGCGGCGTCCACGTCGCCTTCGGACACCTCGCCGATCATGCGCACCCAGAACGTATGGCCATCGGCGCGCTGGCCGCGCAGTTCCAGGGTGAAGCTGCTGCGCGCCTCTACGCTGGCCGCCAGCGCCTGCTGCAGGGCCAGCCGGTCATCGCTGCGCAGGCACTCCATCAGCTCGGGCATGTCGTCCAGTGGTAGCTCCTGGCCGAGGATCCGGCGTGCTTCGTCGGTCAGGTACAGGCGCGCCAGGCCCCGATCCCACTCCCAGCCGCCGATGTGGGCCAGCGACTGGGCGCGGTCGAACAGCGCGTTGTTGCGCTTGAGTTCGGTGATGTCGCTGAACATCGCGAACACATGGTCGGCGTGGTCGCGCCCGTTGCCGAACACCGGCACGTTGGTGATCGACAACCACAGCATGCGGCCGCGCGGTCGGTGGTACAGCCCGACGATGGTGCTGCGGATGACCCGGCCCGCCTGGAAACAGCGGTTGGCCGGCCATTGGTCATGGCCCAGCAGGTGCCCGTGTTCGTCCACCACGATCCAGTCGTGGGGGTCGAGCAGGGTCTGCAGGCTGGAGCCGGTGCCGGCCGTGCCCAGGATGCGGTGCGCGGCCGGATTGGCCGATACCACGTGCAGTGCGCGGTCGAACAGGATCACGCCCTTGTCGATGGATTCCATCAGCAGGCGATAGCGGGACTCGGCCTGCCAGCGCCCGCTCAGGTCGCGCGCCACCGCCACGATGCACGGTTCGCCCTGCAGTTCGAAGCCGGCCGAATGCACCTCCACCGGAAACCGGCTGCCGTCACCGCGCATGTTGGTGACTTCGATGACATAGGTGTCGCCGCGTTGCAGGGCGGCCCATACCGGTTCCAGGTGGTCGCTGGGCAGGTCCGGGTTCAACAGTTCGATCGGCTGGCCGACGATGGCCTCGCGCGGGCGTCCGTAGGCGCGCACGCCGGCGCGGTTGAGGTCCATCACCACGCCGGCCGAACTGAGGATGCTGACCGGGTCGGGCACTGCGTCGAACAGGGCGGCGTAGCGCTGCTCGGCGTCGTGGCGCTGCTGCATGGCCTCATCCAGGGCCTGCCTGGCCTGCTGCAGCAGCGCGTGCTGTTCGGCGCGGTGCGGCTGGGACAGTGCATGGTCCAATGCGGCCAGTGCGTCGCTCTGCGTGGCGGGATGTCCGCCAGCGGCCAGGTCGTCGCACGGGCCGCGGCGGCTCATGTCGGTGCCATCGCTTTGCCGACGCGGCTGCCGGTGGGCCGGCCCAACAGCGCCGACAGCCAGCGGCCGATCTCGGCCAGCGGCTCCAGCTCCACGCCGGTCTGCAGCCCCATCCCGTGCAGCAGGTACACCGCATCTTCGCTGGCCACGTTGCCGCTGGCGCCCTTCGCATACGGGCAGCCGCCGGCGCCGGAGACCGCGCTGTCCACCACGCGCACCCCGGCCTCCACGCAGCTGGCGATATTGGCCACGGCCTGGCCGTAGGTGTCGTGGAAATGCACGGCCAGCGCCTGCATCGGCACCTCGGCAGCGACTGCCTGCAGCATGGCGCGCGCTTTGCGCGGCGTGCCCACGCCGATGGTGTCGCCGAGCGATATTTCGTAACAGCCCATTCCGTGCAGGGCGCGCGCCACGCGCACTACCTCGCTGACTGCAACCTCTCCCTGGTAGGGGCAGCCGAGCACGGTGGATACGTAGCCGCGCACGCGCACGCCGTCCTGCGCGGCACGCTGCAGGATCGGTTCGAAGCGCGCCAGGGATTCGTCGATGCCGGCATTGGTGTTGGTGCGGTTGAAGGTTTCCGAAGCGGCGGTGAACACCGCTACTTCCTGCACCCCCGCCGCCAAGGCGCGGTCGTATCCCTGCGCATTGGGCACCAGTACCGGATAGGCCACGCCCGCTGCCCGCTGGATGCCGGCGTAGACCTCGGCGGCATCGGCCAACTGCGGTACCCAGCGCGGGCTGACGAAGCTGGTGGCTTCGATGCTGCGCAGGCCGGTGGTCGACAACCGGTCGATCAAGGTGATCTTGTCGGCCGTGCTGACCGGCTGTTTCTCGTTCTGCAGGCCGTCACGCGGGCCTACTTCGACGATGCGGACATGATCAGACATCCCTGCGCTTCCCGTGGGTGGGGTGGGCGGCAGGGCAGGCAAGGGCAGGGCAGCAGGCAACGGTCACGGAACGTCCTGTAGATGAAGTGGCGCACGCAGGGGTGGCCACGAGAGAGATATACGCGGGCCGTCGCAGCAACCGGCCAGCCCGCAGCATGAACGGCTTCACCGGGCGGGGCGCATGCGCGCAGCATCGGCCCGGCCCAGCCGCCGCAGCGTGAAGGCGTCGGGTCAGGTGCGGGCGGCCCACTCCGGCGGACGCTTGTCGAGGAACGCGCCCAGTCCTTCCTGGCCCTCCGCCGATACCCGCAGGTGGGCGATCAGCTCGGCATTGGCCTGGTCGCGCGCATCGGCATCGGCGTTGCCCAGCACGTCACGGACCAGCCTCTTGGCGCTGGCGGTGGCGACCGGTCCGGCCGCCAGCAGCAGGTCCAGCTGCTGCTCGACCGCGGCATCCAACTGGTCGCCCGCCACCACCGCGTGGACCAGTCCGATGCGCAGCGCCGTGGCGGCATCGAAGTGCTCGCCGGTGGCAAACCAGCGTCGCGCCTGGCGCGGACCGATGGCGGCGATGACGTAGGGGGAGATGACCGCCGGCAGCAGGCCCAGCCGGCTTTCGGTCAGCCCGAAGCGTGCGCTGTCGGCGGCAATGGCGATGTCACAGCAGGCCACCAGGCCCACGCCGCCGCCGAATGCCGCTCCGTGGACCCGTGCCAGCGTCGGTTTGGGCAGCTCGTCCAGGGTGCGCATCAACCGGGCGAGCGCCAGCGCATCCTGACGGTTTTCCGATTCGCTGGCCGCCGCCATGCGGCGCATCCAGTGCAGGTCGGCGCCGGCGGAGAACGAGGCACCTTCGCCGGCCAGCACTACCGCGCGCACCGAAGGGTCGCCTCCGGCCTGCGCCAGCTCACCGGTCAGTTGGGCGATCAGGCCGTCGTCGAAGGCATTGTGCAGCGCCGGGCGGTGCAGGCGCAGGGTAAGCAGGGCGCCAGAGCGCTCGACCAGCAGGGAATCCGTCATAAAGTCCGCAAATACTCGATACCTGTACAGATCATAGCGGTCCAAAGGTCATGGGCCATGACGCGGCGCGGCGATGTTACAATTGATAACCATTCTTATCACTGGAAAGTGCGCGAGTGACGCTGTCCGATCTGCCCTTGCAAACCAACGCCGTGGTCGAAACCGTCCATGACACGCACGCCAACGACACCATCGCCCGTCGCCTGAGGGAGCTTGGCTTCGTCAGGGGCGAGTCCGTGCGCCTGGTGGCGCGTGGTCCGGTCGGTGGCGAACCCCTGCTGGTGCAGGTCGGTTTCACCCGCTTTGCGCTGCGCCGCAGTGAAGCCGCTCGCGTCCAGGTCAGCGCTGAACAGGGAGTGCCGGCATGAGCACCGCTGCAACCCTGCCGTTGCGCGTGGCCCTGGTCGGCAATCCGAACAGCGGCAAGACCGCACTGTTCAACCAGCTGACCGGCAGCCGACAGAAGGTCGCCAATTACACCGGCGTCACCGTCGAACGCAAGGAGGGCCGGATGCGCGCGCCATCTGGCCGCGAGTTCGCCATCCTCGATCTGCCGGGCGCCTACAGCCTGCAGCCGGCCAGCCTGGACGAGGCGATCACCCGTGACCTGTGCCGTGGCTTCTACCCCGGCGAGGCGGCACCGGACGTACTGCTGTGCGTGATCGATGCGACCAACCTGCGCCTGCACCTGCGCTTCGCGCTGGAACTGCGTGAGCTGGGCAAGCCGATGGTGGTGGCCCTGAACATGGTCGACGCGGCCGAGCGTCGTGGCATCAAGATCGATGTGCCGGCGCTGGAACGTGCGCTCGGCGTGCCCGTGGTGGAAACCGTGGCGGTGCGCAAACATGGCGCGCAGGCGCTGGTGGAGCGGCTGGATGCGATGGTGCCGCACCTCGGCGCACCGGTGGCGGCGGTGGAAGGCCAGGGCATCGACTACCACGTGCAGGTGCGCGGGATCCTTGATGCCGCCGTCAGCATGCCCACCCGCACCGCGAAGATCGATGACACGCTGGACCGCTGGCTGCTGCATCCGGTGTTCGGCCTGGCCACCCTGGTGGTGGTGATGTTCCTGATCTTCCAGGCGGTGTTCGCCTGGGCGACGCCGATGATGGATGGTATCGAGGCGCTGTTCGGCTGGCTCGGCGAACAGGCCGGCGCGGTGCTGCCCGAAGGCCCGCTGGCCAGCCTGGTCACCGATGGCATCATCGCCGGTCTGGGCGGGGTGGTGGTGTTCCTGCCGCAGATCCTGATCCTGTTCGCCTTCATCCTGGCGCTTGAAGAATCCGGCTACCTGCCGCGTGCGGCGTTCCTGCTGGACCGCATGATGGCGTCGGCCGGGCTGTCCGGGCGTTCGTTCATTCCGCTGCTGTCCAGCTTCGCCTGCGCGGTGCCCGGCATCATGGCCACGCGCAGCATCCAGGATCCGCGCGACCGCCTGGCGACCATCCTGGTGGCCCCGCTGATGACCTGCTCGGCGCGCCTGCCGGTGTATGCGCTGCTGATCGGCGCGTTCATTCCCGATGGCAAGGTCGGCATCTTCAACCAGCAGGGACTGGTGCTGTTCGGCCTGTACGTGGCGGGCATCTTCAGTGCGCTGCTGATGTCCTGGGTGATGAAGAAGTGGCGCCGCGACAAGAGCGAGCACCCGCTGATGCTGGAGCTGCCTTCATACCGCATCCCGCACCCGCGCGACCTGGCGGTGGGCCTGTACGAACGCGGCATGATCTTCCTCAAGCGCGTCGGTGGCATCATCCTGTCGCTGACCATCCTGCTGTGGTTCCTGCTGTCCTTCCCCGGTGCGCCGGCCAATGCGACGATGCCGGCCATCGATTACAGCTACGCCGGCCAGCTCGGCCATGCGATGACGGCGATCTTCGCCCCGCTCGGCTTCAACTGGCAGATCTGCATCGCGCTCATTCCCGGCATGGGCGCCCGCGAGGTGGCGGTGTCTTCGTTGGCGACCATCTACGCGCTGTCGGCGCCGGATGACGACGCAGCGATTTCCGCATTGACCCCGATCGTCAGTGACGGCTGGTCGCTGGCCACCGGCCTGTCGCTGCTGGTGTGGTTCATCTATGCCCCGATGTGCATCTCCACGCTGGCCACGATCAAGCGCGAAACCAATTCGTGGAAGCAGGTGGGTTTTGCGACCGTGTATCTGTTCGCCGCCGCCTACATCGCAGCCCTGGTCACCTATCAGGTGACCGTGGCGCTGGGAGGCGGTTGATGGAGGCCGGCCTGCTGCTGCAGTACCTGATCGTCGCGCTGGCGGTGCTGGCCAGTGCGTGGGTGGTGCTGAAGAAGCAGTTCCCGGGGACGGTACGCAAGGCGCGTGGCGCGTTGGCGCTGGGCCTGCTGCGTTCCGGTCGGCCGGGCTGGCGGCAGTCGCTGGGTCGACGCATCGCACCGCCAGCCAGTGGCGGCGGCGGAGCCTGCGGCGGGTGTAACAGTTGCGGGCCGACGCCGCCGAAGGCGCACTGAGCGCGGTAGCGCCGGGCCCTGCTCGGCGAGCGCAGCGGCAGAGGCATCCACCACAGGCGATGGGCGCATGCCCCCTGTGCAAATGCAGGCCCAGCCGCTAGCCTTCCCGGATGAACCAGACTCCCCTGCGATTGCTCATCCATGGCGCTTCCGGGCGCATGGGCCAGGCCCTGCTGCGGCTGGCCGCCGAACATGCCGATACGATGAAAGTAGTGGGTGCCTACACCGGCCGCGCGCCTGCGCAGCGGGTGGTGGACGGCATCCCGCATTTCGCCGCCAAGGAACTGCACGGCGCTCCGCCGTTCGATGTGGCCATCGACTTCAGCCTGCCCGAAGGCTTCGATGCGATCCTGGCGCTGTGCGTGGAACGCGGCGCGGGCCTGGTCTCCGGCACCACCGGGATCAGCCAGGCGCAGCGCGATGCGCTGGATGCGGCGGCCAAGGCGATACCGCTGGTATGGGCGTCCAATTTCAGCCTGGGCGTGGCGGTGCTGGATGAACTGGTCGAACGCGCCGCGCAGGCGCTGGCTGGATGGGACTGCGACATCGTCGAAGCGCATCACACCCGCAAGCTGGATGCGCCTTCGGGCACCGCGCTGACGCTGGGCGCAGCGGCCGGGCGCGGCGGGGCCACGCCGCAGTACGCCAGCCTGCGGGCCGGCGATATCGTCGGTGAGCACCTCGTTCAGTTCACCGGGCTGGGCGAGCGGATCGAGCTGGTGCACCGGGCCACCAACCGCGATATTTTCGCCCGCGGCGCCTTGTTCGCCGCGCGGCAGCTGGCTGAACGCGCACCAGGGAGCTACCGGGTGCGGGATCTGCTGAACGGCTGAACGGGGTGCGCCGTGGGCTCGGCGCGAAGGGCCCGCTGCGCTCGCCGACCATGGGTCGGCGCTACCTGCAACATGGCGCTGGCGCCGGACGCCGCATGCGTCTACAATTCGCACTCGCCGAAACACGATAGCCGGACCGGTCCTGAACCGTACGTCCGCGCTTTTTTGCAACCGGTTTTTACCGTGAGCGCAGGCGTGACCTTCGGTACCCCATCGGTAGCCAAAGTGAGATTTCCGTGACCCAAGCCGCAATCCTCGTCCTCGAAGACGGCACCGTATTCGAGGGCGAATCCGTAGGCGCGCCCGGCCTGTCTGTCGGTGAAGTGGTGTTCAACACCGCCATGACCGGTTACCAGGAAGTGCTGACTGATCCGTCCTACGCCCGGCAGATGGTCACGCTGACCTACCCGCATATCGGCAACACCGGCATGACCGACCAGGACAACGAAGCGTCCAAGGTGTGGTCGGCCGGCCTGATCGTGCGCGACGTGCCGCGTCGCCCGAGCAGCTGGCGCAGCCAGGTCTCGCTGCAGGACTGGCTGCTGCAGCGTGGCGTGGTCGCCATCTCCGGTATCGATACCCGCAAGCTGACGCGCATTCTGCGCGAGAAGGGCGCCCAGAATGGTGCGCTGATGGCGGGCGAGGGCATCAGCGTGGAGAAGGCACTGGAGGCTGCACGCAGCTTCCCCGGTCTGAAGGGCATGGACCTGGCCAAGGTCGTGTCGACCGAAACCACCTACCAGTGGAACGAAGGCCAGCTCGATCTGGATGCCAACGCGTTCGTCAGCGTGCCGTCGCAGTACAAGGTCGTGGCTTACGACTACGGTGTGAAGACCAACATCCTGCGCATGCTGGCCGAACGCGGCTGCGATGTGACCGTCGTTCCTGCGCAGACCCCTGCGGCCGACGTGCTGGCGCTGAAGCCGGACGGTGTGTTCCTGTCCAACGGCCCGGGTGACCCGGAGCCGTGCGACTACGCAATCAGCGCGATCAAGACCGTGCTGGACGCCAAGGTGCCGACCTTCGGCATCTGCCTGGGCCACCAGCTGCTGGCGCTGGCCTCCGGCGCGAAGACGCTGAAGATGGGCCATGGCCATCACGGTGCCAACCATCCGGTCCAGGACCTGGACAGCGGCCGGGTGATGATCACCTCGCAGAACCACGGGTTCGCGGTGGATGAAGCGACCCTGCCGGCTACCTTGCGGGTGACCCACCGCTCGCTGTTCGATGGCACCAACCAGGGCATCGCGCGCACCGACGTGCCGGCGTTCTCCTTCCAGGGCCACCCCGAGGCTTCGCCGGGACCGACCGACGTCGGCCCGTTGTTCGATCGTTTCGTGACCCTGATGGCCGAGGCCAAGGCCTGATGCGCGTTACCGCACTGCTGGCCGGCCTGTTGTTGGCCGGTACCGCAAGCGCCCAGCCGGCCACGCCGGCCGAGGTGGCGGTGATCATGCACCAGCTCGGCATGCACGGGCTGGGCAAGAGCAGCGCCGAAGTGCTGTTCGGCATCTCCCCGACGCTGAAGGCGTTGGACCAGGGCGGGCGTGATTGTGCGTCCAGCCAGATCGGCAAGCTGCTCGATGCCCACTTCCAGCAGCAGATCGCCGGCAATCTCGGTGAAGACGGGGCGGTGCTGGTCGGCGAATGGAAGCAGTTCATGGCCACGCCTGCCGGTGCCGACATGGGCCGCACTTTCCAGGCCAGCGCGGCGGCCCAGCAGGGCATGGCCAGCGAGGGACCGGAGGTGAGTGAAGCGAACAAGGTGGAGATCGCCCGCTTCATGGCAACCCCTGCCTTCCAGCGCTTCATCGACGGCCTGGGTGCTGACGGCGGGATGCCGGAAAACATAGGCCAGACGATGTCCGCCGCGCTCAAGCGCGAATGTGGCATCGACTTCGACGCGGAACAGATTTCCTGATCGTCAGCGTGCGATCACTCCCCCTTGTCACGCTGTACCGACCTAGAGAAGAAAATGGCAAAGCGCACTGACCTGAAAACCATCCTCATCATCGGTGCTGGCCCGATCGTCATCGGCCAGGCCTGTGAGTTCGACTACTCTGGCGCGCAGGCCTGCAAGGCACTGCGCGACGAGGGGTACCGCGTGGTGCTGGTCAACAGCAATCCGGCCACCATCATGACCGACCCGGAGATGGCCGACGCCGTCTACATCGAGCCGATCAACTGGCAGACGGTCGAGAAGATCATCGCCAAGGAAAAGCCCGACGCCCTGCTGCCGACCATCGGCGGCCAGACCGCGCTGTCCTGCGCGCTGGTAGTGGCCGACAACGGCGTGCTGGAGAAGTACAACGTCGAGCTGATCGGCGCCAAGCGCGAAGCGATCCGCATGGCCGAAGACCGCGAGCTGTTCCGCGTGGCGATGGGCGAGATCGGCCTGGAATGCCCGTCGGCGGCGGTTGCCCACACGCTGGAAGAAGCCCTGGACATCCAGACCCGCGTCGGCTACCCGACCATCATCCGCCCCAGCTTCACCCTGGGCGGCAGTGGCGGCGGCATCGCCTACAACCGCGAAGAGCTGATCGACATCGTCACCCGCGGCCTGGAACTGTCGCCGACCACCGAAGTGCTGGTGGAAGAATCGGTGCTGGGCTGGAAGGAATTCGAGATGGAAGTGGTCCGTGACACCGCGGACAACTGCATCATCGTGTGCTCCATCGAGAACCTGGACCCGATGGGCGTGCATACCGGTGACTCGATCACCGTGGCCCCGGCGCAGACCCTGACCGACAAGGAATACCAGCGCCTGCGCGATGCCTCCATCGCCGTGCTGCGCAAGATCGGCGTGGATACCGGTGGCTCGAACGTGCAGTTCGGCATCAACCCGCACACCGGTCGCGTGGTGGTGATCGAGATGAACCCGCGCGTGTCGCGTTCCTCGGCACTGGCCTCCAAGGCCACCGGCTTCCCGATCGCCAAGGTTGCCGCCAAGCTGGCCGTGGGCTACACCCTGGACGAACTGAAGAACGAGATCACCGGCGGCCTGACCCCGGCCTCGTTCGAGCCGTCGATCGACTACGTCGTCACCAAGATCCCGCGCTTCGCCTTCGAGAAGTTCCCGGCCGCCGATGCACGCCTGACCACCCAGATGAAGTCGGTGGGCGAGGTGATGGCAATGGGCCGCACCTTCCAGGAATCGATGCAGAAGGCCCTGCGTGGCCTGGAAACCGGCAAGGTGGGCTTCGACCCGACCGAGCTGGACCTGGGCAACGAAGACGACATGCAGACCCTGCGCCGCGAGCTGAAGGCCCCGGGCCCGGAGCGCCTGTTCTACGTGGCTGACGGCTTCCGTGCCGGCATGAGCGTGGAAGAAATCCATGCGCTGTCCTTCATCGATCCGTGGTTCCTGGACCAGATCGAAGAGATCATCACCGCCGAAGGCGAAGTCGCCGCCGGTGGCATCGACTCGCTGGACGCGGCCCGCCTGCGCAAGCTCAAGCGTGCTGGTTTCTCTGACGCCCGCCTGGCCCAGCTGACCGGCACCAACGAAGCGGCCGTGCGCGCGCTGCGCCGTGCGCACAAGGTGCGCCCGGTGTACAAGCGCGTGGATTCCTGCGCCGGTGAGTTCGCCACCGGTACCGCCTACCTGTACTCGACCTACGAGGACGAGTGCGAAGCGGCACCGAGCAACCGCGACAAGATCATGATCCTCGGCGGTGGCCCGAACCGCATCGGCCAGGGCATCGAGTTCGACTACTGCTGCGTGCACGCCGCACTGGCGCTGCGCGAAGATGGCTATGAAACCATCATGGTCAACTGCAACCCGGAGACCGTGTCCACCGACTACGACACCTCCGACCGCCTGTACTTCGAGCCGCTGACGCTGGAAGACGTGCTGGAGATCGTCGAACTGGAACAGCCGAAGGGCGTGATCGTGCAGTACGGCGGGCAGACCCCGCTGAAGCTGGCGCGCGCGCTGGAAGCCAATGGCGTGCCGGTGATCGGCACCAGCCCGGACTCCATCGACCTGGCCGAAGACCGCGAGCGCTTCCAGCAGCTGGTGGACAACCTGGGCCTGAAGCAGCCGCCGAACCGCATCGCCCGCAACGACCAGGAAGCGCTGCTGCTGGCACGCGAGATCGGGTACCCGCTGGTGGTGCGCCCGAGCTACGTGCTGGGCGGCCGTGCGATGGAAATCGTCTACGGTGAGTCCGACCTCGCACGCTACGTGCGTGACGCGGTGAAGGTCTCCAACGATTCGCCGGTGCTGCTGGACCGCTTCCTCGACAACGCCGTGGAAGTGGACGTGGACATCATCGCCGACAGCCAGGGCAACGTGCTGATTGGCGGGGTGATGGAACACATCGAGGAAGCCGGCGTGCATTCGGGCGATTCTTCCTGCTCGCTGCCGCCGTATTCGCTGTCCGCCGAAACCCAGGCCGAGCTGCGCCGCCAGGTGGTGGAGCTGGCCAAGGCGCTGAACGTGGTCGGGCTGATGAACACCCAGTTCGCCATCCAGGCCGGTGAGAACGGTGAGGACATCGTCTACCTGCTGGAAGTGAACCCGCGTGCCTCGCGCACCGTGCCGTTCGTGTCCAAGGCAACCGGCATGCCGCTGGCCAAGATCGCCGCGCGCTGCATGGCCGGCAAGACGCTGGCCGAGCAGGGCGCCACCAAGGAAATCGTGCCGGACTACTACTCGGTGAAGGAAGCGATCTTCCCGTTCGCCAAGTTCCAGGGCGTCGATCCGATCCTCGGGCCGGAGATGCGCTCCACCGGTGAAGTGATGGGCGTGGGCCGCAGCTTCAGCGCCGCCTTCGCGCGTGCGCAGGAAGCCGGTGGCATCAAGGCGCCGCCAGTCGGCAAGGCCTTCGTGTCGGTACGTGACCCGGACAAGCAGCGCGTGCTGCCGGTCGCCGAGGCGCTGCTGGCCAAGGGCTACAGCCTGGTCGCCACCCGTGGCACCGCCGCGTGGCTGCAGCAGCACGGCATGGAATGCGAGATCGTCAACAAGGTGGTCGAGGGTCGTCCGCACATCGTGGACCGCATCAAGAACGGTGAGATCGTCTACATCGTCAACACGACCGAAGGCCGCGCGGCGATCAACGACTCGTTCTCCATCCGTCGCGAAGCGCTGCAGCATCGTGTTACCTATTCGACCACCATCGCCGGTGCCAAGGCACTGGTGCATTCGCTTGAATTCCGCGGTACCGGCCCGGTCTGGTCGCTGCAGGAACTGCACAAGGAACTGAACGCATGAGAGCTCCCATCACGATGAAGGGCGCGCAGCGTCTGCGCGAAGAGCTGGAACAGCTGAAGTCGGTCAAGCGCCCGAAGGTGATCGCTGCGATCGCCGAAGCGCGTGAGCACGGCGACCTGAAGGAAAACGCCGAGTACCATGCCGCGCGCGAAGAACAGGGCTTCATCGAAGGCCGCATCAAGCAGCTGGAAGGCGAGCTGTCGCACGCCGAGATCATCGACGTGTCCAAGCTCAATGCCGGTTCCAAGGTGGTGTTCGGCGCGTCGGTGACGCTGGCCGACGTGGAAACCGATGAAGAGAAGAACTACCAGATCGTCGGTGACCTGGAAGCGGACATCAAGCTCGGCCTGATCGCCATTTCCTCGCCGGTGGCGCGGGCGATGATCGGCAAGCTGGAAGGCGACAGCATCACCATCGATGCACCGGCCGGCCAGCGCGAGTACGAGATCGTCAGCGTCAGCTACGCAGGCTGATCGATGGCAACGGCAACGCTGCTGCTGGCTTCACGCAGTCGATTCGCGGTGGCCGCGTTGCCCGATGAAGTGGCACGTGCGCTCGGTCGCGCCGAGCGCAGCGAGCACGCGGCCGGAGAGCGCGCGCAGCTGCAGCGTCACTTCCACGTGCAGGGGGCGTCCGATGCGCTTGATGCCGCCGGCGGCGGCGCGATGCCGGCCGCGGCACTGACCCGGCAGCTGGATGCCGGCGATGCGGCCGGCCACGTCTGGCTGCGCGCCGATCCGGCGCACATGGTGCCGGACATGCACGGTGCGCGGATGATGGGATACGGCGACACGCTGCGCCCGTCACACGAGGATGCCGTCGCCCTGCTGCCGGACCTGCTGCCGGTGTTCGCCGGACACGGCCTGCACCTGGATGCCCCGGTGGCGTCGCGATGGTACCTGCGCGTACCGGACGACATGACCTTGCCCGTGTTCGCCAGCCCGGATGACGTGCTCGGCGATGATCTTTTCAGCCACCTGCCGAGCGGCGCGGAAGGCCGGCACTGGCGTGCGCTGCTTACCGAAACCCAGGTGGTGCTGCATGCACATCCGTGGAACGGACAACGGGTCGCGCAGGGGCTGAGCCCGATCAACTCGCTGTGGTTCTGGGGCGCAGGACGCCTTCCGCACAGCGTGGCGACGCCGCACGCACAGGTGCGCAGCCGGGACGCGCTGCTGCGTGCGTTGGCGACGGCCGCCGGAGTGCAGGTGGATGGCGAGCAATCGGTGGATGCGCTGGTCGATCTGCGTCCGTTGCGCTCGCTGGACCAGTTGGCGAACCAGGCGATCATCCCGCTGCTGCAGGCGCTCCAGCGCGGTGAGCTGCACCGGCTGGTGCTGGATTTCGAGGACGGCGTGCAGTTCGGCTTCCAGCGCTCGCAGCGCTGGCGGTTCTGGAAGAAACCGCGACAGTTGCACGAGGCCTGAAGCAGCCCCGCCGTAGCGGGGTGGCCCTCGGCGGTACAGCATGCGACCGCTGTGGAACGGCTTAGTCCATCCTGCCAAGGTAGGTCGGCAGCTGCCAGTGCCTGTGGCTCGGACCGACGCAGTCGGCGCCGACGAATTCGGCGCTCATCACCAGGCGCGCTCCGTCCCAGGCCCAATGCCGGGTCCTGCCGCAGGTGTCCGTGCCGGTCGCCACGCCTTCCTCCACGAACACCGCGTGAGGAGGGAGCGGAAACAGCGCGGCACCGGAGACCAGGGTGGGGGAGAACGGCGGGCGGTCGCGGACCAGCCACGTCCCTGCTGGAACGATGTAGCGCTCGGTCGCGCAGCTCAACACGGCCAGGACATGGCTGGCATCCACCCGTTCGACGCGAAGTCGGCGCGAAGACGCCTGGATGCAGGCGTCCTTGGCATCGGCCACCGGTTGCAGCAGCTGGCGCAGGTCCGCGCGCTCGGCCAGCAGGCCGTCGTCTTCGCGTGTTTCGACCACCAGCGGCGGTGCTTTCAGCGAAGGGGCCGGCACGGCAGAGGGCACCTTCGATTCCGGCTGCGCGCCTTTGCGTACCAGCGCACCTGGGGTGTGCAGCCGCCCCTGTACCTCGTCCATCTTCAGCAGCAACGGGCCGGCACCGCGCTCGGACAACGGCCACGCCTGGCCCATGCCATCGACCACTTCGACGCGATCACCAGCCGCCAATGCCTCGATCAAGGCCGGCACGTGGCGATCGGGCAACGCCAGATCCTGCCCTTGGGATTCCATCCGACCGATCTCGCCGAGGTCCTTTCCCTTTGCGCGCAGCCGCAGCGTCCCCTGCGGCCCCCCCACCGTGGCAGAGCGCGGCGGCGGCGCATCCTCTGCGCCTTCCGCCATCGCGATGCGTGCGGTGACAGCGGTCTGCGGCCCCGCCGCGCGCTCGATCAGCATGCCGAGCATCAGCGGTGCCAACGGACCGAAAGCCGCTATCCGGCAGGTGCCGGTATTGTCGCAGGCCATGAACGCGTCCTGTTCGAAGAATGCAGCACCGCTGGCCGCGGTCGCGTGTGACATCGATGCGGCGTAAAGGGCAAAGCCGAACAGGGCGGTCGAAACAGGACGGCGCATGCTGAAATCCAATGCGTGGGGCGGGCAAGCATGGCTGATCGCGCTTGCTCCGCCAATCCCGATGGTGCTGCTGCGCGGTATCATGCGCATGTCTTCCGCAACCCGGCGATGCCGATGTCCCTTGCCGCCGATGCTGCGCAGCCAACGTCCGATGTGCCGATGATCCGCCGTCGCGATACGGTGCTGCCTGGCGCCTGGCCCGATGGCACGCTGCCGCTGCTGGCGCGCCTGTATGCCGCACGCGGCGCGCATACGCCCGAACTGGCGCTGCCCAAGCTGGGCAGCCTGCATGCCCCTGAGCTGTTGAGCGGCATCGATGGCGCCGTGAAGCTGCTGGCGACGGCGATCGCCGCGGACAAGCGCATCGTGGTGGTGGGTGATTTTGACTGCGATGGCGCCACGGCCTGTGCGGTCGGCGTGCGTGGCCTGCGCATGCTCGGCGCGCGCCACGTCGCGCATGCGGTGCCCAATCGAATGGTGCACGGCTACGGCCTGTCGCCGGCGCTGGTGGAAGAACTGGCCCTGCTGCAGCCGGATCTTCTGGTCACCGTGGACCACGGCATCGCCTGCCATGCCGGGGTGGCGGCGGCCAAGGCCAAGGGCTGGCAGGTACTGGTCACCGACCACCATCTGCCTGGTCCGCAGCTTCCGCCGGCCGATGTCATCGTTGATCCGAACCTGCATGACGATGCCTTCCCCAGCAAATCGCTGGCCGGCGTCGGCGTGATCTTCTACGTGCTGCTGGCACTGCGCCGGCACCTGCGCGAGGCAGCGGTGTTCGCCGACGGCAAGGGACCGGACCTGGCCACGCTGCTGGACCTGGTCGCGGTAGGTACCGTCGCCGACCTGGTGGCGCTGGATGCCAACAACCGGGCGCTGGTCAGTGCCGGGCTGCGGCGCCTGCGCGCAGGGCAGGGCTGCGTCGGGCTGAACGCCTTGATCGAAGCCAGCGGGCGCGACGCCGCGCGCTTGACGGCCACCGATATCGGGTTCGCGCTGGGACCACGCTTGAATGCCGCCGGCCGCCTGGAGGACATGGCGCTGGGCATCGCGCTGCTGCTGACCGAGGACCCGGCACAGGCGCGCGACATCGCGCAGACGCTGGAGCAGATCAACGCCGAGCGACGCGCCGTGCAGCAGACCATGACCGACGATGCCGAGAAGGCCGTGGCCAGGGTGGTGCTGGACGACGACGGGCAGCGGCCGATCGCCGCAGTGCTGTTCGACGCCGAGTGGCATCCGGGCGTGGTCGGGCTGGTCGCCTCCAGGATGAAAGACCGCCTGCATCGTCCGGTGGTCGCCTTCGCGCCTGCGGAGCCGGGCGGTCACGCGTTGCGCGGTTCTGCGCGGTCGATTCCCGGCCTGCACATCCGTGACGCGCTGGCGCTGGTCGATGCACAGCAGCCGGGCCTGATCGAGCGCTTCGGTGGCCACGCGATGGCCGCCGGCATGAGCCTGCCGCATGCCCACCTGGCATCGTTCCATGCCGCCTTCGCCGCAGCCGTCCAGCAGATGCTGGACCCGGTGATGCTGCAGCAGCAGATACTCAGTGACGGCGAACTCGACAGCGACGAGCTCGACCATCGGCACGCCGACGCGCTGCGGCTTGCCGGCCCGTGGGGACAGGGGTTCCCGGAACCGCTGTTCGATGGACACTTCGAGGTGACCAACTGGCGGGTGTTGAAGGAACGCCACCTCAAGCTGGAACTGCGCCGCCCCGGTGTGGCCGGTCTGATCAATGCGATCCAGTTCGGTGGCTGGACCGGCAACGCGCCGGCCCGCAATGTCCACTTGGCGTATCGGTTGGCCTGCGACGATTACCGCGGCGGCACCGCCATCCAGCTGATCGTCGAACACTGCAGCGCGGCCTGACGAATCCCGGGCTGCGGCGAGCGCTGGTAGCGCCGCGCCATGCCCGGCGGATGCGATGACCGTTCGCGGCTGCCCCTCATTCCTTGACCGTGGTCACCCGCGTCGGCAGGTCCCACGCACCGCCCGCAGCGACCAGTCGACACAGGCCCGTGGTAGTGGCAGAGGTCGCCACGAAGCGTTTACCGTCCCAGCCCCAGGTGTTCATCGACCAGCAGTCACCCAGGCCTCTCCCCTTGTGCGATCCACTGATGCTGCGGCCGTCATCATCAGTGCCGAAGTGGGTGACCAGCTGCGGCTCGTAGGGTGCCTGCGCGTTGACTACCCAGTAGCCGCTGCCCGCGTTGTAGGCGCCACGCCAGCACAGGGCCGATACCAGCAGCTTGTCCGCGCTCAGGCGCTGCACCTTCAACGGCACGACAGGCTCATCCATCGACTCGGTCTGGTCGGGCTGCAAGGCCGCGCAGTCATCGGGCGGAGTGGCGGCCACCAGGGCGGCGCGCAGCGCACCGGAGGTCGCCAGTGCGGCGTCGGACGGGCGCGCCGCGGCCAATTTCGCCAGCGCCACCACCGGCATCGGCAACGCAGCAGGCACCGATGATTCCGCGCGCTTGCCCTTGCGCATCACCGCCCCGGGCGTGCCCAGCCGACCCTGGAACTCATCCATTTTCAGCAAGACTGCCGAAGCGCCCCGCGCCGACAGCGTCCATTGCCGCTGATCGTCGCCGGTAAAGATGACCCGGCCTGCGCCGGGACCGCTCACCGACGCCAGCAGGGCAGCTACCTGGGGCGCGCTCAACGTCGCCGTGCCCGCGCTGGCTGCGTAATCCAGTGGACCCTGGTCGCGTCCGTCGACCTTCATCCGCAGCTTCGCGGGCAGCACGGTTTCTTCGTACTGGCCCAGCATCAGGCTGGCGCTGATCGGCTGCTCGGGCCCGCCGTGGCGCGTCAGCAGCACCGATACCGGCAGCGGGTCGGCGTCTTCTTCGTTCTGGTAGCCCGCCGCGCGGCAGGTCCGCGTGTTGTCGCAGGCCACGGTCCAATCGTGATGGCTGAAGTCGATGCCGACCAGATCAGACGGCGAAGCACACAGGGCGGGCAGCGGGGCCAGCAGCAGAAGCAGCAACGAGGATAGGCGCATGGACGAGGAGCACTATGAAAGAGACCCGGGCATGGTGGCCGATGCGAGGGCGCAGGCCAAGATGGCAACACGGCAAACCCCGACGGGTGCCCCTGTCCGTTCAACGGGAGGTCACCCACGCAGGAGCGTCACATGGAAGGTCTGTCTCGCGGTCTGGTCATGCTGTGCATCACGGTGCTGGGCATGGCAGCCGGTACCGCCGCCGACGCACAGCGTCCGCTGCCACCCGCGCCACCCCCATTGGCCGTGACCGCGCCGTTGCTGCAGGTGAAGGGCGCGGAAATGCCGGTGCAGCTGCAACGCGCCATGCTGGACGGGACGGTGGCCGCCGGCCTGGCCGAGATCCGCATCGAACTGGAGTTCCACAACCCCAATGGCCGCATGCTGGAGGGACAGCTGGAGTTTCCGCTGGCCGATGGCCAGCAGGTGGCGGGCTTCGCACTCGATATCGATGGCGCACTGCGCGACGCGGTGCCGGTGCCGAAGGCGCAAGGCCGGCAGGTGTTCGAAGCCATCGAGCGGCGGCGGGTCGATCCGGGTCTGCTGGAACAGACCGCCGGAAACCAGTTCCGCCTGCGCATCTACCCGATTCCGGCACACGGCAGCCGACGCGTGGCGTTGACCATCCACCAGACCTTGCCAGTGGACACGCAGGGCCTGCGCTGGACGTTGCCGCTGCAATTCGCGCGGGGCGCGCAGCAGGCCAGCGTGCACCTGGAGGCCAGTGGCATCGGCGCTCCGCGTGCCTCGAACGGACTGCCATGGGCGTTCGCGCTGCGCGATGGCCGCTACCAGCTGCAATGGCAGGGCCGTGGCGCGGAGCTGCCGGCGCAGGCGCAATGGTTGCTGCCGCAGGTGCGCCAACGCGACGTGGTGGCCGGCCTGCACGAGGGCCAGCGCTACCTGATGGCACAGATCCCGGTGCCGGTGCAGGCCGTGGCGCGTGCCATGCCCACCCGCATCGGATTGCTCTGGGATGCCTCCGGATCGGCGGGCCATCGCGACCGGGAAGCCGAGTTTGCCGTGCTGGATCGCTACTTCAAGGCCATCGGCGATGGCCAGGTAGAACTGACGGTGTTGCGCGACCAGCCCGAAGCAACACGCCGATTCGGCATCCGCGGTGGCGACTGGTCCGCGCTGCGCGCCCACCTGCAGGCGCTGCCGCTGGACGGCGCCAGCGCGCTGGGTGCATGGACCCCGCAGCCGGCGGTGCAGGAATACCTGCTGGTCAGTGACGGGCTTTCCAACTACGGCAACCGCAGCCAGCCGGCACTCGCCGCAGGCCAGCGCCTGTATGCCCTGAGCGGCGCCGGCGCGCGCACCGACGTGGCGCGCCTGCGGGCCTGGACCGCTGCCCATCAGGGCGAGCTGCTGGTGCTGTCCACGACCGCTGATGCGGCGTCGGCGGCGGCGCGGTTGCTGCAGCAGGGCGCGGCGGTGCTGTCGCTGGAAGGCGAGGGAATCAGCGGCCTGGTGGCCGATGCCGGTGCGGCAGCGCAGGGCTGGTTGCGGGTGATGGGCAGGATCGAAAAGCCGGGCGGCAGCGTGCAGTTGCGCGTGCGGCTGCCGGATGGGCGCATCGACACTCAACGTGTGAGTGCCGGCGAAGCGCGGCTGCTGCCTGGCGGCCTGGTGGCACATGCCTGGGCGAACGGCCAGCTGGCCGACTGGGCGGGTGATCCGGTGGCCAACGCCGCAGCGCGACGCACGCTGTCACAGGCGTTCGGGCTGGTCAGTGCGGACACTTCGCTGTTGGTGCTGGAATCGATCGAAGACTATCTGCAGCATGGCATCCGTCCGCCGTCGCCGCTGCGCGCCGAGTACGACCGTCGGCACGCGCTGGCCAGCGTCGACGTGGCACGTGAGCGCAGCCAGCGGCTCGATGACATCGCACGGCAGGTCGCTGATCGTCAGCGCTGGTGGGAAACCCGCTGGCCCAAAGGCACCCCGCCGCAGGCGAAGCAGGAAAAGTCCAGCCCCGCCGCGGTCGCGATGGCAGCGCCGGTAGCGGCGGGGGAGGCCTTCGAGGCCCGACCGGACGCCAGCGTCACCGCACCTGCGCCGCCGGCACCCCCGGCGCCGCAGGCAATGCCGGCGCCACAGGCGATGCTGGCGCGCCCGGCCCCACGCGCCGAGCGCGGTGCGATCGACGAGACAGCCAGCCGCGCCGCCAACGGCGGCGACATCACCATCGCGCTTGCACCGTGGGCCCCCGATGCCTCCTATGCCATGCGGCTGCGCGCTGCTCCGGCCGATGCGCTGTATCCGCTGTACCTGTCCGAGCGCGCACAACATGCGGACAGCAGCGCCTTCTATCTGGACGTGGCCGACCTGCTGCTGGCTAAGGGCCAGCGTGCGCTGGCGCTGCGGGTGCTGTCCAACCTGGCCGAAATGCAGATCGAAAACCGGCACGTACTGCGCGTGCTCGGGTATCGGCTGATGCAGGCCGGTGCCCCCGCACTGGCGGTGCCGGTGTTCCGTGACGTCCTGGCGATGGGCGAGGAAGAGCCCCAGAGCTACCGCGACCTGGGCCTGGCGCTGGAAGCCAGCGGCCAGTACCCGCAGGCACTCACGGCGCTGTACGAAGTGGTGCTGCGCCCGTGGGACAGCCGCTTCACCGGCATCTCGCTGATCGCACTGGATGAAGCCACCAACCTGATGGCACGCGAAGGACTGGACGCCCGTGCCATCGACCCCCGCCTGCGCCGTGCCCTGCCGTTGGACCTGCGCGTGGTGCTGGGCTGGGACAGCGACAACAGTGACATGGACCTGTGGGTGACCGACCCCAACGGTGAGCGCGCGTACTACGGCAACCGGCTGACCTACCAGGGCGGCCAGATGTCGCAGGACTTCACCGGCGGCTACGGGCCGGAGCAGTTTTCGCTGCGTGATGCCAAGCCGGGCACCTACAAGGTGGAGGCCAACTTCTTCGGCAGCCGCGAGCAGCTGGTGACCGGTGCGACCACCTTGAGCCTGCGCCTGAGCACCCACTGGGGCACGCGCCAGCAGCGCGACCAGACGGTCACCCTGCGCCTGAAGGACCAGACCGAGAGCGTGCTGGTCGGGGAGTTCACGGTGAAGTAGGACGCGCCATCGACGCGCCGGCGGCGGTCGGCGCGTCACCTGGCCGCGTGGCGCGCCGCGGCGGCCGCACCCCGAACAGCGGCCGAAGCAGGGCACTGCGCCGTATCAGTCCTTCGTGCAGCAGCACGCACAGGGCGAAAGTGCCGGCGAGCACCAGCAGCGGCTCAAGCCACGGGCCCAGCGCCAGCGGGCGCAAGGCATACAGCAGCAGGATCAGCACCGTCTGGTGCAGGACGTAGATGCAGAACACCGCCTCGCGGGCATACGGCAGCCAACGAAACGGGCGGTCCAGCCAGGCGCGCGCCCAGCCGAACAGCGCCAGCAGTGCGGTCCAGGTGTACAGCGCACGTGCGAGCCGTTCGCTGGTTGCCCACGGCAGCGCCAGTACCCACGGGTCGAGCCCTTCCACGCCGGGAAGTCGCCCCAGGGCGCGGATGCCCAGTTCGACGCTCATCGCAAGCAGCGCCAGTGCCAGCGTGGTCCGGCGCCAGCGCAGTACCAGCTCCCAGCCTCGCTGCCAGCGTGCGGCGAGGAAGCCGAGGGCGAACAGCGGCAACGACTCGGCATGCACGAAGGCATCGTGCACCAGTGCATGGGTGGGCGGATGGCGCGGCAGCAGGTAGAGCACGGTCCATGCCAGCCAGGCCACCGGCACGAGCAGGCCGAGAAGGGCCACGGTGCGATCGGAGGGACTCCCGCGTGGCACAGCGAAGCGGAGGGGACGCAGCAGGGTCGCCAGCGCGATCAGCAGCAGCGAGTAGGGAATCAGGTAGGCCAGGTACCACAGGTGGTTCCAGGTGAAGCCGAATCCGGCGCCCGCGAACCCCGCGCCCGGCCACGGGCGGAACTGCCAGTAGCGCCACAGGAATGCCCACAGCCCCGGCATGACACCCCCGTTGTCCACCGCCTCGCAGTAGGCCTGCAGGCTGACCACGGCGACGATGCCGAACAGCAGCGGCAGCAGCAATGTCCAGCTGCGGCGCAGGGCAAAGCGCCAACGCCCCTTCGCGGGCAGGGCCAGCCCCAGCGCGATCCCGGAAATGATGAACAGCAGCGGCATGCGCCAACGGTTCAGCGCGATCATCGGCCACTGCAGCCACTCGACCGTGTGACTGCTCTTGAGGTGAAAGTCCCACTCGGCCACGTAGGCCATGGCCACGTGGTATGGGATCAGCAGCAGCAGGGCGAACACCCGAAGGGCGTCCAGGTCGTTGCGTCGTTGCATGGGCAGGCCGGGTGCGGGACAGGAGCGGCCAGCGTGCGCGCGGCAGCGGCCGCCGCCATCGCCGAAGGGCCGTCCTGCGGGTGTCCTGGGACCAATGGCGGGCAGGGCGGGACCAACGGCGCGGGCGAAACGTCACTGCCACGGCATAATGCGCGGCATGGAATCCGCACCTGCAGCGCCGGATGGCGCGATACCCGCCGACAGGACCGAGCGCCGGGATCGGCGTCGGATCGCCGGCTTCTGGGTGGCCTTGTTCAGCGGGACGGCGGCCGCCAACGTACTGGTGCGGTATATGCGTGCCGCCCGCGACCACGAAACGTTCGACTGGTTTGCCGGCATCGTCGACGAGGGCAGCAGTGCGCTGGTGTCGTTGTTGCTGTTGGCCGTGCTGATCCGGCTGGCGACGCGCTGGCCCCTGCATGCCGACACCTGGCGCCGCCTGCTGCCGGCCTACCTGATCGGCGCGCTGGCGTGGTGGCTGCTGCACGTGAGCGGCATGGTGGCCCTGCGCCACCTCGCCCATGCGCTGGTGGGCGGACGCTATCACTACGGGCCGTGGCCGACCCAATGGCTGTACGAGCTGTTCAAGGACCTGCAGACCTACGCCACCCTGGTCAGCGCGGTGCATGCGCTGGCCTGGTTCGGGCGCCGGCGGCAGGGCGAGGCGACCCTGCTGGCAGCGCCCGATGATGCGGCGCCGGTGGAGCCGGTCGAGCGTCCGGCGCATTTCCTCGTGCGCAAGCTGGGCAAGGAGTTCCTGGTGGCCACGGCCGACGTGGAGTACGCCCAGGCCGCCAGCAACTACGTCAACCTGCACGTGCGCGGCCATGACTACCCGCTGCGTATTACGCTGGCCGCGCTGGAGTCCCGGCTGGATCCGGCGGTGTTCCTGCGCAGCCACCGCAGCTGGCTGGTGAACCGCCGCTGCCTGCGCTCGATCGAGCCGCTGGATGGCGGCGAGGCCCTGCTGCACATGGCCGATGGGGCAACAGTGCCCTGCAGCCGGCGCCAGCTGCCGCTGCTGCGCCAGGCGCTGGGCGGCGGGTGAGGGCGGGGCAGGCCCCCGGGCGGGCGGGGTAGGCAGCAGCGGCGGCTGTGCTGGTATCATTACCGGTCATATTTCGAACACGAAACCGCCGACATGCTCGAGCTGAATCCTGTCCGCCAGCGAATCACCGATCTCACCGATCGCGTGGTCTCGCTCAGGGGGTATCTTTGACTACGACGTCAAGAAAGAACGCCTGGAAGAAGTAACCCGGGAGCTGGAAAACCCGGATATCTGGAACAAGCCGGAGTACGCCCAGAACCTGGGGCGTGAACGCTCGCTGCTTGAAAAGACCGTGGGCGGCATCGCCAGCATCCTCGATGGCCTGGTGGAATCCACCGACCTGCTGGAACTGGCCGAGAGCGAACAGGACCAGGAAACCGCCGATGCGGTGGTCGCCGACCTGGACAAGTACCTCAAGCACGTGGAGCAGCTGGAGTTCCAGCGCATGTTCTCCGGCGAGATGGACAGCTGCAACGCCTTCGTCGACATCCAGGCCGGCGCCGGTGGCACCGAAGCCCAGGACTGGGCCGAAATGATGCTGCGCATGTACCTGCGCTGGTGCGAAGCGCGCGGCTGGAAGACCGAACTGATGGAAGTGTCCGGCGGCGATGTGGCCGGCATCAAATCGGCCACCTTCCGCGTGGAAGGTGAGTTCGCCTACGGCTGGCTGAAGACCGAGATCGGCGTGCACCGCCTGGTGCGCAAGTCGCCGTTCGATTCGGACAACCGCCGGCACACCAGCTTCACCTCGGTGTTCGTGTCCCCGGAGGTCGATGACAACATTGAAATCGACATCAACCCGGCCGACCTGCGCACCGACGTGTACCGCTCCTCCGGTGCCGGTGGCCAGCACGTCAACAAGACCGAGTCGGCGGTGCGCATCACGCACATCCCGACCAATACCGTGGTTGCCTGCCAGACCGGCCGCAGCCAGCACCAGAACCGCGACACCGCGATGAAGATGCTGGCCGCCAAGCTGTACGAGCTGGAAGTGCAGAAGCGCAATACCGAGCGCGATGCCCTGGAAGCGACCAAGTCCGATATCGGCTGGGGCAGCCAGATCCGCAACTACGTGCTCGACCAGAGCCGTATCAAGGACCTGCGCACCGGCATCGAGCGTACCGACACGCAGAAGGTGCTGGACGGCGACCTGGATGAGTTCATCGAAGCCAGCCTGAAATCCGGCCTGGAAGCGGGCGCCAAACGCAGCGACGCCTGAGCCTGCGGGTCGCCTGCATGGTGACCCGCCCGGTGGCTGCAGCCGCAGCCACCCCCGGTCCGTCGTATCCTCGGCGGGCGCGAATCCCTGAAGACCCCCCCACAGACAACGACCGACCAAGCCCATGAACGAGCAGACCGCCGCGCCGCAGCCCCCCGTCGACGAAAACAGCCTGATCGCCGAGCGTCGCGCCAAACTGACCGCGCTGCGGGCCCAGGGCATCGCCTACCCGAACGATTTCCGTCGCGAAGACTTCGCCGGCAGCCTGCAGGCAGACTTCGCCGACGCCGAAAGCTGGACCGCCGAAGCGCTGGAGGCCAACGAGCGCCGGGTCAGGATGGCCGGCCGGCTGATGGCCAAGCGGGTCATGGGCAAGGCCAGCTTCGCCCAGATCCAGGACGAATCCGGCCGCATCCAGGTATTCCTGCAGGGCAACGTGCTGGGCGATGCCTACACCGCCTTCAAGGGCTGGGACGTGGGTGACATCATCGCAGTGGAAGGTGGCCTGACCCGCACCCGTACCGGCGAGCTGTCGGTGAAGGCCGAGAGCATCCGCCTGCTGACGAAGTCGCTGCGTCCGCTGCCGGACAAGTGGCATGGCCTGGCCGACGTGGAGCAGCGCTACCGCCAGCGCTATGTGGACCTGATCGTGACGCCGGAGTCGCGCGAGGTGTTCATCAAGCGCTCCCGGATCATCCGTGCCATGCGCGCCTGGCTGGACAACCGCGACTTCCTGGAAGTCGAAACGCCGATGATGCATTACATCCCCGGCGGTGCCACTGCCAAGCCGTTCACCACCCACCACAACGCGCTGGACCTGGACCTGTACCTGCGCGTGGCGCCGGAGCTGTATCTGAAGCGCCTGGTCGTGGGCGGGCTGGAGCGCGTCTACGAGATCAACCGCAACTTCCGCAACGAAGGCGTCAGCACCCGCCACAACCCCGAATTCACCATGATGGAGCTGTACGAGGCCTACGCCACGTACACCGAAGTGATGGACCTGACCGAAGGGGTCATCCGCGATGTCGCCCGCCAGGTGCTGGGCACCACCGAAGTGGAGTGGGACGGTGCCCGCATCGACCTGGCCCCCGCCTTCCGCCGCTGGCGCATGGACGAAGCGGTGCGCCACCACAACCCGGAAATCAGCCTGGCCGACTGCACCGACCGCGATGCGCTGGTCGCGCATTGCGAGCGCCTGAAGATCCGCATCAAGCCGTCCTACGGCTGGGGCAAGCTGCTGCTGGAAATCTTCGAGGCGACCGTCGAGCACACCCTGATCCAGCCGACCTTCATCACCGACCATCCGGTGGAGGTGTCGCCTTTGGCCCGGGCCAACGATGATGCGCCCGGTTACACCGACCGCTTCGAGCTGTTCATCAACGGCAAGGAACTGGCCAACGGCTTCTCCGAGCTGAATGACCCCGAAGACCAGGCCGCGCGCTTCCAGGCACAGGTCGCCGCCAAGGACGGGGGCGATGACGAGGCGATGCATTTCGACGCCGACTACATCCGGGCGCTGGAGTACGGCATGGCGCCGACCGGCGGGCTGGGCATCGGCATCGACCGCCTGGTGATGCTGCTGACCGGCAGCAGCTCGATCCGTGACGTCCTGCTGTTCCCCTACATGCGCCCGGAAGCCTGATCCGGATACGCCGGCGCCGCCTGCACGGGCGGCCCGGTGCTACCGTGCGGGCGAGCGCTGGAGTATGGTATCGGCGAGGCCGCTGAGTGGCCGGATTGACCCGATTGCCGGGGGGAGGCGATGGGTCGCGTCCTTTACGCCATCACAATGTGACGGCGATCAAGATCCGGGGAGCGCATGGCAGGTATCGGACAGATGCAGGGTGCGGGCCTACAGAATGGCAGGTTATCCTCGCCAACCCTGATCCCGGGGTGGTCGAACAAGCAGGCAGAAGCAGCGTTGAATATTGTGATCGTCGACGACCAGACGTCCGCGCGGACGATGCTGCGCCATGTCATCGAAGACATTGCGCCGGAACTGAGCGTGCACGACTTCGGCGATCCGCTGGCCGCGCTCAACTGGTGCGAATCGCAGCCGGTGGACCTTCTGCTGCTGGATTACCGCATGCCGGAGATGGATGGGCTGGAGTTCGCCCGCCGTTTCCGCCGCCTGCCCAAGCACCGCGACATCCCGGTGATCCTGATCACCGTGGTCGGCGACGAGCCGATCCGGCAGGCAGCGCTGGAGGCGGGGGTGATCGATTTCCTGGTCAAGCCGATCCGTCCGCGCGAACTGCGCGCGCGCTGTTACAACCTGCTGCAGCTGCGACAGCAATCGGAGAACGTGAAGCAGCGGGCGTTGTCGCTGGAGCAGCGGCTGCTTGCCAGCATGCACGAAGTGGAAGAGCGTGAACGCGAAACCCTGTCGCGGCTCGCACGTGCCATTGAATACCGCGATGCCGGCACCAGCGCCTACCTGGAACGCATGTCCCGCGTGGCCGGGCTGATCGCCGAACAGCTGGGGCTTCCCGAAGAGGAGGTCAAGCTGATCGAGATGGCGGCGCCGCTGCATGACATGGGCAAGATCGCCATTCCCGATGCAGTCCTGCTGAAGCCGGGCAAGCTGACCGACGAAGAGCTGGTGATCATGCGTCGCCACCCGCGCATCGGCCATGAACTGTTGAGCGGCAGCCAGAACCGCTTCATCCAGATCGGCGCGCTGATCGCGCTGCGTCACCACGAGCGCTATGACGGCAGCGGGTATCCGGACGGCCTGGTCGGCGATGCGATTCCGCTGGAAGCCCGCATCGTGGCGGTGGCCGACGTGTTCGATGCGCTGATTTCGCCGCGTCCGTACAAGGAAGCGTGGACCTTCGATGCGACCCTGGCCTACCTGTACGCGCAGCGTGGCCGGCTGTTCGATCCGCGCGTGGTCGATGCCCTGCTGCGCGGGCGCCCGCAGTTGGAGCAGATCTGCGCCGAACACTCCACCGCGTCGGCGCGACCCGGGTTGTGAGCATGCGCGCGCTGCTGCCCCGGCTGCGCAATCGTCTGGCCCAGCGCCAGGATTCCGAGCATGGGCAGCAGATCGTCCGCATCGTGCTGATCAGCCTGATCCTGGCTTATGTGCTGATGCCGGGCGTGCGCAACGACCTGCCGCATGACCAGTACGTGGGCGTGCTGGCGATCGTGCTGGGTGGGCTGGGGCTGTCCCTGCTGGCCTTCGGCTGGCTGCTGTGGCGTCCGCAGCGCTCCGACCCGCGGCGCATCCTGGGCATGCTGGCCGACTACGGCCTGATTGCCGCCGGCATGATCCAGATGGGCGAGCCGCTGTCGTGGGTCTACATCGTGGTGATGTGGGTCACGGTGGGCAACGGCATGCGCTTCGGCAACAACTACCTCTACCTCGCCGTGGCGATGGCGATGATCAGCTTCGGCTGTACCGCGCTGTACACCGACTATTGGGTCGACAATGCGCGGCTGGCGTTCGGGCTGTGGCTGGGCCTGGCGGCGGTGCCGCTGTACTTTTCCACGCTGCTGCGCCAGCTCACCGAAGCGATGGCCGAAGCACGCCGCGCCAGCGAGGCCAAGAGCCGCTTCCTGGCCAACATGAGCCATGAATTCCGCACGCCCTTGAACGGGCTGGCGGGCATGACCGAAGTGCTGGCCACCACCGAGCTGGATGAAGAGCAGCGCGAGTGCCTCAACACCATCCAGGCCTCTTCGCGCAGCCTGCTGGCGCTGGTGGAGGAAGTGCTCGATATTTCGGCCATCGAAGCGGGCAAGCTGCGCGTGGTCGCCGAAGATTTCGCCCTCGGTGACGTGGTGCAGGCCATCGGCCTGATCCTGCTGCCGCAGGCCAAGGCCAAGCGGCTGGACTACCGCGTCCGGGTGGATGAAGCCGTGCCGCCCCGGCTGCGTGGCGATACCGGCCACCTGCGCCAGGTGCTGCTGAACCTGGCCGGCAATGCGGTGAAGTTCACCGACCACGGCAGGGTGGAGATCCGCATCGACGTGGTCAGCGCCGCTGCCGACGGTGGCGTCCGCCTGCGCTTTGAAATCATCGACACCGGCATCGGCGTGGCCGCGCCGATGCGTCCGCGGCTGTTCGAAGCATTCGAGCAGGCCGATGTCAGCATGGCGCGGCGTCACGAAGGCACTGGCCTGGGAACCACCATCGCCAAGGGACTGGTGGAAGCGATGGGCGGCGAGATCGGCTACCAGGAGAACCTGCCGCAGGGCAGCCGCTTCTGGTTCGAAGTGCCGTTCGCCCCGCCGCTGCCGGAGCGCGTGGGCATCACCCCGGCGCTGGTCGGCAACCCGCTGGACAGCAGCAACGGCAATGTCATCGCCTTCGCCGATCCGTTCCTGCGCCACCGCGCGCGGGTGCGCAGCATGAGCATCCTGGTGGCCGACGACCACGAGGCCAACCGCATGGTGCTGCAGCGCCTCCTGCAGAAAGCCGGGCACCGCGTGCTGTGCGTCAACGGCGGCGAAGCGGTCCTGGATGCCATGGCCGAGAGTGATTTCGATGCGGCCATCGTCGACCTGCACATGCCGGGCATGAGCGGGCTGGACATGCTGAAGGAACTGCGGGTGATGCAGGCCGGCGGCGCGCCGCGCACGCCGGTGCTGGTGCTCAGCGCCGACGTCACCCCCGACGCCATCCAGCGCTGCCAGCAGGCCGGTGCGCACACGTTCCTGGCCAAGCCGGTGGTGGCGGTGCGGCTGCTGGATACGCTGGCGGAGATCGCCTCCAACCGCGACCTAAAACCTTCCGCGCCGGTCGTGCGCACGCTGGCTGGTGGCACCGACGGCGTGCTGGATTCGGGCGTGCTGGACGAACTGGCTTCACTCGGCATGGGCGACGGCTTCGAAAGAGAGTTCGTCCGCCAGTGCCTGGGCGATGCGGAAAGCTGCATGCGCAAGGCCTATGCGGAAGGCGAGGCGATGGACTGGGTGCAGTTCCGCGAGCAGGCCCACGCGATCAAGGGCGTGGCCAGCAATCTTGGACTGGTGCGGGTGTCCAACCGCGCCGGTGAGCTGATGCGGATGGCGGACTGGCAGCTCAAGGCCGAATGGCGCCAGCGCCTGTCGGTGCTGGCTGGCGCGCTCAAGGAAGGTCGGCTGGCGCTGGCTGCGCGTGCCGCGCACCGTAACCAGCCCGGCGTGGACGAGGCGGACCCGCGCTGACCCGAAGCCCGGTCGACGATGCGGAAAACGTGCCGGCGGGCCGCCGGCACGTGTCGGTTCACTTGGTGGGGGAGGGCACAGCTCAGGCCGCGTCAAGACCGGCACGACGGGTCTGTGCCTTGATCAGCCGATCCATCGTGCGCAGCGAGCGATCGCCCAGTGCCAATGCCGAATCCACCCAGACCTTGGTGATTTCCAGCAGTTCGTCATAGCTGACGGCCTGGGCCAGGTTGCGCGCGGCATTCATCGCCAGGTAGGACTGCGGAATGCGCTGGTGCTGGCGGATCAGGTCCTGCACTGCCTTGGGGCCTTCACCCTTGCGGACCAGTACGTCGACCACGCCCATCGCATGCATTTCCTCGGCACTGTAGACGCGGCCATCCAGGATGATTTTCTCGGCCAGCTGCGGCGCCACGCGGCGGCACAGGAACGAGTAGGCGCCCATGCCCGGGAACAGGCCGAACAGCACTTCAGGCAGGCCCATGCCTGCGCCTTCTTCGGCGACGATGGTGTGGCAGGCCAGGGCCATTTCCAGCCCGCCGCCCAGCGCATCGCCCTGGATCAGCGCGATCGAACGCACGTCACCGCCAAACCCGGTATGCAGGTGATGCACGCCTTCCACGCAGCGCTGTGCATAGGCCAGCAGGCGGTCGCGATTGCCTTCGCGGATCAGCCGGGTGAACAGGTCCAGGTCGCCGCCCAGGTTGTAGGCGGTGGCGTCGGAGGCCAGCACGAAATGGCGCAGGCGGCCGTCATGGCGGCTGGCAGGCCCCCGGGTCACGGCGCTCATGTAGCTCCACATTTCATCGAGCATGTCCTTGCGGCAGCAGGGGCGGATGCCGGTGGATGCATCGGCGTGCATGAACAGCCAATGGGCGGCGCCGTCGGCGCTGTCTTCGGTGCGGATGGTGGTGTATGGGCGGTTTGCAGGCAGCTTTTCGATGGTGCTCATGGCAGGTTCCTCGGCATGGCGGGCCCGCGGGGAAATCGGTGGTCGGCGGGCCGAACGGGTCCACTCGCGGGGATGCTACACCGGCCCAGTCGCCCCAAATGCAAAAGCCCGGGGCGTTTCCACCCCGGGCTTTTCACTTTTCGCTCATCCGCGTCTCGGTAGTGACGGCCGCTGGCCGTCAGGCCTTTGCCGCTGCGCTCGCCGAGCATGGCTCGGCGCCGCCTGCATCAGGCTGGCGGTGCGTCACGCAGCTCGCGGCGCAGGATCTTGCCGACGTTGGTCTTCGGCAGCTCCTTGCGGAACTCGACGATCCTGGGATGCTTGTAACCGGTCAGGTTGGCCCGCGCGTGTTCCTTCACCTGTTCGGCGGTGAGGTTCGGGTCCTTCTTGACGATCACCACCTTGACGATCTCGCCGGACTTTTCGTCCGGTACGCCGACCGCCGCCACTTCCAGCACGCCGGGCATCATCGCGATCACGTCCTCGACCTCGTTGGGATAGACGTTGAAGCCGGACACCAGGATCATGTCCTTCTTGCGATCGACGATGTAGCAGAAACCCTGCGCGTCCATCTTCGCCATGTCGCCGGTGTGCAGCCAGCCGTCGGCATCGATCGCCGCGGCGGTGTCTTCCGGACGCTGCCAGTAGCCCTTCATGACCTGCGGGCCCTTGATGCACAGCTCGCCCACTTCATCCAGGCCCAGCAGGTTGCCGTTGTCGTCCTTGATGCAGGCATCGGTGGACGGAATCGGCAGGCCGATCGACCCGTTGTACTCAGCCAGGGTCAGCGGGTTGATGCAGGCCGCCGGCGAGGTTTCGGTCAGGCCGTAAGCCTCTACCAGGGTGACGCCGGTGGTCTTCTTCCAGCGCTCGGCGACCGATCGCTGTACCGCCATGCCGCCGCCCAGGGTGACCTTCAACGTGGAGAAGTCCACTTCATCGAAACCGGGCGTGTTGAGCAGGCCATTGAACAGCGTGTTGACGCCGGTGATGGCGGTGAAGCGCACGCCCTTGAGCTCCTTGACGAAGCCTTTCATGTCGCGCGGGTTGGTGATCAGGTGGTTGCAGCCGCCGAACTTCATGAAGACCAGGCCGTTCGCTGTCAGCGCGAAGATGTGATACAGCGGCAGGGCAGTGATGATCCACTCCTTGCCCGGCTCCACGCCCGACGCGCCGATCCATGCCGACGCCTGCTGCATGTTGGCGACCAGGTTGCGGTTGGTCAGCATCGCGCCCTTGGCCACGCCGGTGGTGCCACCGGTGTACTGCAGGAAGGCGATGTCGTCGTGGTCGATCTCCACCTTCGGCAGGTCGTGGCGGCGGCCCAGCTTCAAGGCCTGGGTGAAGCGCACCGCGCCCTTCAGGGTGTAGTTGGGGACCATCTTCTTGATGTACTTCAGCACGAAGTTGACGATCACGCCCTTGGCGCCGAGCAGATCGCCGAGCCCGGTGGTGATGACGTGCTTGACCTGCGTGTCGGCGATGACGGCCTGCACGGTGTCACCGAAGTTGTCCACCACCACCAGGGCGGTGACCCCGGCGTCGACCAGCTGGTGCTTCAGCTCGCGCGCGGTGTACAGCGGGTTGACGTTGACCACGGTGAGGCCGGCGCGCAGCACGCCGAAGGTGGCGATCGGGTACTGCAGGCAGTTGGGCATCATCAGGGCGACGCGGTCACCCTTCTTCAGCTGCAGTTCGCCGAGCAGGTAGGCGGCGAACTGCTCGACCAGTGCGTCGGTCTCGCCATAGGTGAGCACCTTGCCGAAGCTGGAGTAGGCGGGACGATCCCGGTACTTGGCCACCGAGGCGTCGAAGACGGAGGAGACCGAGTGGAACTCATTGATGTCGATCTCGGCGGGCACGCCTTGCGGGTAACTCTGCAACCAGGGACGTTCCAGGCTCATCTTTCCCCCTCCAGGAAACTGTGATGTTTGGGTTGGTTCTGTAGCCAGTATCGGTCAGATCCAGCCGTGGCAGCATACCGTCCCGGATGGAAAACGCGAAGAGGCCCGCCAATGGCGGGCCTCTGGACTGATGATCGGTAGCGCCGAGCGATGCTCGGCGAGCGCAGCGGCCCTTCTACAGAGCGTGACGACCAACGGTCGTCACCCACCAGGCCAGGTCGTCACTACCTTACTTTTTGCGGGCCGGGGCGCCGTTGGCCTGGAAGTACGGAGCGGTGCTGCGCGGCAGCGGGGCGCGGCCGCGCAGCACGTCGGCCAGCTTCTCGGCCATCATGATGGTCGGGGCGTTGAGGTTGCCGGTCACTACCTGCGGCATGATCGAGGCGTCGATGATGCGCAGGCCTTCCATCCCGTGCACGCGGCCGTGGCCGTCGACCACCGCCATCGGGTCGGCGGCACTGCCCATCTTGTTCGAGCACGACGGATGGTAGGCGGTTTCGGCATGTTCGCGGACGAATGCGTCAATCTCCGCATCGGTGCGCAGCTGGCTGCCCGGCGAGATCTCGCGGCCGGTGTACGGCGCCAACGCCGGCTGGCCGAAGATCTCGCGGGTGATGCGGATGCCATCGCGGAACTCGCGCCAGTCCTGTTCATGGGACATGTAGTTGAACAGGATGCTCGGATGCACGCGCGGATCGGTCGAACGCACGTGGATGCGGCCCCGGCTGGGCGAGCGCATCGACCCCACGTGCATCTGGAAGCTGTGTTCCTTGATCGGGTTGGAACCGTTGTAATTGATCGCCACCGGCAGGAAGTGGTACTGCAGGTTGGGCCAGGCGAATTCTTCGTTGCTGCGGATGAAACCGCCGCCTTCGAACTGGTTGCTGGCGCCGGTGCCGGTGCCGTTGAACAGCCATTCCGCACCGATCGCCGGCTGGTTGTACAACTTCAGTGCCGGGGCCAGCGAAACCGGTTTCTTGCACTCGTACTGCAGGTACATTTCCAGATGGTCCTGCAGGTTGGCGCCGACGCCGGGCAGGTCATGCACCACCTCGATGCCGAGCCCGCGCAGCAGGTCGGCCGGGCCCACGCCGGAGCGCTGCAGCACCTGCGGGGAGGCGATGGCGCCGCCGCACAGCAGGACTTCGCGACGCGCACGCGCCTTCTGCGGTTCGTCGTTGCGCAGCCACGCCACGCCCACCGCACGCTTGCCGGAGAACAGGATGCGGTCGGTCAGCGCGTGGGTGACGATGGTCAGGTTCGGTCGCGCGCGCGCCTGGTCCAGGTAGCCGCGCGCGGTGCTCGAACGACGGCCGCGCGGGGTCACGGTGCGGTCCATCGGACCGAAGCCTTCCTGCTGGTAGCCGTTGAGGTCATCGGTGCGCGGGTAGCCGGCCTGCACGCCGGCTTCGATCATCGCCGCGAACAGTTCGTTGTTGCCGGCCTTCGGCGTGGTGACCTGCAGCGGGCCATCGCTGCCGTGGTAGTCGTTGCCGCCGATGTCGCGGGTTTCGGCCTTGCGGAAGTAGGGCAGGCAGTCGGCGTAGGTCCAGTCTTCCAGGCCCGGCATGCTGGCCCAGTTGTCATAGTCCATCGCGTTGCCGCGGATGTAGCACATGCCGTTGATCAGCGAGGAGCCGCCGAGGCCCTTGCCGCGTCCGCAGTCCATCCGCCGGTTGTTCATATGCGGCTCGGGATCGGTCTTGTAGGCCCAGTTGTAGCGCTTGCCCTGCAGCGGGAAGGCCAGCGCGGCCGGCATCTGGGTGCGGAAATCCAGGCGGTAATCCGGTCCGCCGGCCTCCAGCAGCAGCACGCTGACGTCGGCATCTTCGGTGAGGCGGGTGGCCAGTACGTTGCCGGCCGAACCGGCGCCGATGATGATGTAGTCGTACTCGTTGGGGGTGCTCATGGTCTTTGCTCCTGCAGGCCGGGCGGCGCGCGGTCGCGCCAGCTGGCGGTGTGTAGGGTGGCCGGGCGTGGGGGGAGGGACACGCCCGGCCGGAACGACGGCCGCAAGGCCGATGCGTTCGGATCAGAAAATGCTGGCGTAGTCGCCCAGTTCCACCTGCACCGACTTGATGCGGGTGTAGTGGGCCAGGGTGGAGATGCCATTCTCGCGACCCACGCCGGACTGCTTGTAACCGCCCACCGGCATTTCCGCCGGCGATTCGCCCCAGGTGTTGATCCAGCAGATGCCGGCTTCCAAGCGATGGATGATGCGGTGCGCACGGGCGATGTCATTGCTGACCACGCCGGCGGCGAGGCCGAAGTGGGTATCGTTGGCGCGGGCGATGACTTCTTCCTCATCGTCGTAGGCAAGGATGCTCATCACCGGCCCGAAGATCTCTTCGCGCACGATGGTCATGTCATCGCGGCAGTCGGAGAACACGGTCGGCAGGACGTAGGCGCCCTTGGCCAGCGCACCGTCGGTGGCACGCCCGCCACCGGTCAGCAGGCGGGCACCTTCGCGCTTGCCGGTCTCGATCAGGCGCAGCACGTTGTCCATGTGCGCAAAGCTGGTCATCGGGCCGAAGTTGGTCTGTGCATCCTGCGGATCGCCGATGCGGATGCGCTTGACGCGCTCCACGACGGCCGCTTCGAAGGCCGCCAGCATGGAGCGCGGCACGAACACGCGGGTGCCGTTGGTGCACACCTGGCCGGAGCTGAAGAAATTGGCCATCACCGCGATGTCGGCGGCGCGTTCCAGCGCGGCATCGTCACAGATCACCAGCGGCGACTTGCCGCCCAGTTCCATGGTGACTTCCTTCAGCGAGGACGAGGCAGCCGATGCCATCACCTTCTTGCCGGTCTCCACGCCGCCGGTGAAGGAGATCTTCTCGATCAGCGGATGTTCGGTCAGCCACTGGCCCACTTCGCGGCCGGGGCCCTGCACCACGTTGAACACACCGTCCGGCACGCCGGCTTCGGTGTAGATTTTCGCCAGTTCGATGACAGTCAGCGGGGTCACTTCGGACGGCTTGAACACCATCGCATTGCCAGCTGCCAGCGCCGGGGCGGACTTCCACAGCGCGATCTGCACCGGGTAGTTCCATGCGCCGATACCGGCGACCACGCCCAGCGGCTCACGGCGGGTGTAGAAGAAGCTGGATTCGCGCAGCGGCACCTGGTTGCCTTCGATGGCGGTAGCCAGGCCGGCGTAGTACTCCAGCACGTCGGCACCGGTGACGATGTCCACCGTGGTGGTTTCGCTGAGCGCCTTGCCGGTGTCCAGGGTTTCCAGCTGCGCCAGCGCGTCGTTGCGTTCGCGCAGGATGTCCACGGCGCGGCGCAGGATGCGCGAACGCTCCATCGCGGTCATCGCCGCCCACACCTTCTGGCCTTCCGCGGCGCTGGCCACGGCGCGCTCGACATCGGCCTGGTTGGCGATCTGCACCTCGGCGATCACCTCGCCGGTGGCCGGGTTGATGCTCTGGAAGGTCTTGCCGCTGGAGGCGTCGACCAGCTTGCCGTGGATGTAGAGCTGCTGCAGGGGCAGGGTGGACATGGGAACTCCTGGAAGGGGAAGGGGGAGAGGAGGGGAGCAGGCGTTCAAGCGCTTATAGCGCGTTTGCCTGTAACTGGAAGTCGATGTACGCGTAGGCGATGCGGCGTGCGTTGTCGGCGTTGAAGTCACCGCCGACCAGGCTGCCGCGCAGCCACAGGCCATCGACCATGGCGGCCAGCCCGCGGGCGGCCAGGGTGGCCTGTTCGCCAGGCAGAACGCGTTTGAACTGGTGGCACAGGTTCGAGTACAGGCGCTGGTCGTTGGCGCGCTGCAGGCGGGCCAGTTCCGGCTGGTGCATGCTCGCTGCCCAGAAGGTCAGCCACACGCGCATGGCGGTGCCGTTGGTCTGGCTGTCGTCGAAGTTGCCATCGACGATGGCACGCAGCTGCGCGCGGGGATCGTCGGCGCAGGTGTCGCGGAAGCGCGCCACGGCGCTCTTCAACTCACGCAGGATCTGCCGCATGGCCGCATTGAGCAGCCCGTCCTTGTCGCCGAAATAGTGCGCCACGATGCCGGTGGACAGGCCGGCCTTGCGCGCGATGGTGGCCACCGTCGCGTCGGCCAGGCCGATCTCGTCGATGGTCTGGAAGGTGGCGCGGATCAGCTGTTCGCGGCGGACCGGCTCGATGCCTTTCTTTGGCATTGTCTCTCCATGCACTGCGACCGGGGGGTCCCGTGATGGCGACCACTATACTTTTTATTGATTGAACGTTCAATCAATAAAGGCGTAGGATGCGCTCGCGTCCCCACGCCCTGGTCCCGGTCCCTTCGATCCGGCCGGACCCTGCGCCCCCAGGATCGATGAGACAACAGCATGTCTTCCAAGGCTTCCTCCGTGCCGTCGCCGCTGCGACTGAACGGTTTCGTGTTCTTCAGCTCGGCCCTGTCCATCGGCGTGCTGGGCCTGCTCACCGTGCTCAACCCGCAGGCCAGCGAGCACTGGCTGCAGGTCGCGCAGGCGCAGGTGTCCGCTGCGTTCGGCTGGTGGTACATGCTGCTGATCGTGGCCTGCCTGGGCTTCGTGCTGTGGCTGGCGTTCTCCCGCTACGGCAGCATCCGGCTGGGCCACAACGAAGAATCGCCTGCCTTCGCCTACGTGCCCTGGGTGTCGATGCTGTTCTCGGCCGGCATCGGCATCGCGTTGTTGTATTACGGCGCCTATGAGCCGCTGGACCACTTCCTGACCCCGCCGGGACAGCAGGGCGGCACGGTCGCGGCCAGTCGCGAGGCGATGGTGCTGACCTTCCTGCATTGGGGCCTGCACGGTTGGGCGTTGTACGCGCTGGTGGGTGTCGCTTTGGGCTACTTCGCCTACCGTCGCAACCTTCCGCTGGCACTGCGTTCGGCGCTGTACCCGGTCTTCGGTGAACGCATCCATGGCCGGATCGGCGACATGGTGGACGGCTTCGGCATCCTGGCGACGCTGGTGTCGATGGTGACCAACCTGGGCATCGGGGCGCTGGTGGTGCAGTCCGGGTTGAGCTACCTGTTCAACGTGCCCGACACGCCGCAGACGCTGGTGATGATCGTGCTGGTGATGATGGTGGTGGCCACCATCGGCGTGGTGGCCGGCGTGGAGAAAGGCATCGCCTGGCTGTCCAACCTCAACGTGCGCCTGCTGTGCCTGCTGCTGCTGTTCGTGCTGGTGACCGGGCCGACGCTGCACCTGCTTGATGGGCTGGTGCAGAACACCGGCGATTACCTGGCCTCGTTCGTGCGCAAGAGTTTCGACATCTACCTCAACCAGCCGGACGGCCGCGACTGGCTGGGCAGCTGGACGCTGTTCTACTGGGCCTGGTGGATCGCCTGGGCGCCGTTCGTGGGACTTTTCGTGGCGCGCATCTCGCGCGGGCGCACCATCCGCGAGGTGATCCTGGGCGTGCTGCTGATCCCGCTGGGCTTCACCCTGGCGTGGCTGTCGATCTTCGGCAACACCGCCATCGACCTGGTGCTGAACCATGGCCAGGCGGTGCTTGGGGAGGTCGCCAAGGACGACGCGGCGATGACCCTGTTCAAGCTGCTGGAGTACCTGCCGTGGGCCCCGTACGTGGCCGGTGCGGCGGTGGTGATCGGCTTCGTGCTGTTCCTGACGCCGGTGGATTCGGGCACGCTGATGATCGCCAACCTGTGCACGCGCCGCGTGGACGGTGGCGTGGAAGATGGCCATGACGCGCCGATCTGGCTGCGGGTGTTCTGGGCGGTGGTGATCACCGTGGTCAGCATCGGCCTGCTGCTGGCCGGCAATTTCGGGGCCATGCAGACCGCGGTGGTACTGTGCGGCCTGCCATTTTCGTTCACCCTGGCGTTCTACATGGTGGGCCTGCTGCGCGCCCTGCGCACCGACCCGGACGCGCCCCACCGGCACTGAAGCGGGCGACCATGGGTCCGGTGGGTGACGATCGTTGGTCGTCACGTTCTGGCGGCGCCGAGCCACGCTCGGCCGCTCCTGGGGTCCGGACTCCGACCCCCTTCAGGAAGCTGATCGCAACGCCGCTTCCACCAGCGGCACGGCCCAGTCCGGCGTCTGCCGCAGTTGCGCCAGGTCTTCGGCGGGCGGCCATTCCAGCTGTCCGCCTTCCATCTGCAGCACCCGCTGTGGATCCGGCACCGCTTCGCCGGGCGCGGCCTCTGTGCTGTTGTCATACACCTGCAGCGCGGCCAGCACCGGCATCAGGCCGATCAGATTCTGCTGCGCCAATGGCCAGCGGCGCCGGATATCGGCTTCGTTGATCGGGTGGCCACCGGCCTGCACCCGCGCCTTCACCCGCGCGATGTGCTGCTCCGGACTGGACAACCCGCAGAACCACATCAGCACATCGTGCGTGCGGGTGGCTTCGTGGAGCATCGCGGTGATCGAAGTGCCGCCCAGGGTGGTTTCGAAGGCATGATTGCTGCCCTCGGCCAGGGCGGCCTGCAGGCGGCTGACGCCTTCCTGCCAGGCCTGTCCATTGGCCTCGGCCTGGCCGACGCCCAACTGGCGCACCAGCGCGCGGGCGTAGGTGTCCGGATTGAACCAGTCCAGTCCCGCCTCACGCAGCAGGTGGCCGCCGATGGAGCTCTTGCCGGCGCCGTTGACCCCGGCCAGCACGTACAGGAACGGGCGTGCCATCAGAAGCCGGAGCCGGCCTTGACCTTGCCGCCGAGGTGGGCAGGGCGACGCAGCAGGTCGCGTGCGCGCTGGCCGGCCTGGGCCTGCTGCAGCACGGCCAGGCGTTCGTCGAAGCCCTTGCGCAGTTCGGTCAGGGCGGGGGTCTGGTTGCGCAGTTCACCCAGCGATTGTTCCAGCGCTTCGACCTTGGCCTGCAGCGCGCGGTACTGGTCGGCGGAGATGATCACCGCCTGCGGTTCGTTGTGGTTGGTGACCACGACCATGCGCTGTTCGCGGACTTCCTGCATGACCTTGCGCCAGTGTTCCTTCACCGAGGACGCGGTGGTGCGGGTGAGTTCTGTGATCGGTTCGAAGGTGATCGGGGCGTGCAGCATGGCGGACTCCACAGGATGTGCCTTTGGGGTCGAGATTACTCCTGTTTCGTCCTTAATATATGAATTGTCTAAAATAAGAATTAATCATTTTTCCGGGTGGCGCCTCGTTGCTGGGAGGGAGGGGCAGGGGCAAAAGCAAAAGCAAAAGCAAAGGCGGGTGACGGGCATCGCCCGTCGCCCGCCTTTTTCTTTTCATACGCGGCTGATGGCCACCGGAAACCGTCAGGGCGACGGGTGGGTGGAGGGTGCGGGGGCGTTGAGCGCCATGGATGGCGCGAAACGAGGCCCGCAGGAGCGGTTTTTGCCGTCCCCCGGACCCTCCACCCGCCCGCCGCCACCCCCGGAAACCAGCCCACCAGCCGCGAGGGGGCCCAGCCCGTTCGACCAGACCCAAACCCTCAGCGCCCGGCCAACTGCCGCAGCACGTACTGCAGCAACCCACCGTGGCGGAAGTACTCCACTTCCTTCGGCGTCAACAGCATCACCGAAGCCTCGAAGGTCACCACCGTGCCATCGGCCTTCTTCGCGCTGACCGTCGCACGCTTGCTGGCGCCATCCTGCAGGCCGGTGATGTCGAACACCTCCGACCCATCCAGGCCCAGCGACTGCGCGTTCTCACCGTTGCGGAACTGCAGCGGCAGCACGCCCATGCCGACCAGGTTGGAGCGATGGATGCGCTCGAAGCTTTCCGCGATGACCGCCTTCACCCCCAACAGCAGGGTGCCCTTGGCGGCCCAGTCACGCGAAGAACCGGTGCCGTATTCCTTGCCGGCCAGCACCACCAGCGGTACGCCGTCGGCCTTGTACTTGATGGCCGCGTCGTAGATCGCCAGCTTCTCCGGCTCGCCGCCGCCGGCCGGGTAGTACAGCGTGTTGCCGCCTTCTTCGCCGCCGAACATCAGGTTCTTGATGCGGATGTTGGCGAAGGTGCCGCGGACCATCACGTCATCGTTGCCACGACGGCTGCCGTAGCTGTTGAAGTCGGCCGGCTGCACGCCGCGCTCCTGCAGGAAGCGGCCAGCGGGCGATTCCTTCTTGATGTTGCCGGCCGGCGAGATATGGTCGGTGGTGATCGAATCACCGAACAGGCCCATCACCCGCGCCCCGTGCACGTCCTCGATGGTGCCGACCTGCATGGTCATGCCCTCGAAGTAGGGCGGGTTCTTGATGTAGGTGGACCCATCGTCCCACTCGTACAGGTCGCCGTCGGGCGAGGCGATGGTGTTCCAGCGCGAATCACCCTTGAACACGTCGGCGTAGTTCTGCTTGAACATCTCCGGCCCCAGGGTCGCGGCGATCACATCGCCGATCTCTTTGTTGCTCGGCCAGATGTCGCGCAGGAACACCGGCTGGCCATCGCTGCCGGTACCCAGCGGTTCGGTGGTCAGGTCGATGTCGGTGGTGCCGGCGATCGCGTAGGCCACCACCAGCGGCGGGCTGGCCAGGTAGTTCATCTTCACTTCGGGATGCACGCGGCCTTCGAAGTTGCGGTTGCCCGACAGCACCGAGGTCACCACCAGGTCGCCCTGCGCGATGCCGGCGCTGACTTCTGCCGGCAGCGGGCCGGAGTTGCCGATGCAGGTGGTGCAGCCGTAGCCCACCACGTAGAAGCCGAGCTTCTCCAGTTCGGTCAGTACGCCGGCTTTCTCCAGGTAATCGGTAACCACGCGCGAGCCCGGGCCGAGCGAGGTTTTCACCCACGGCTGCCGGTTGAGGCCGCGCGCGGCCGCGTTGCGGGCCAGCAGGCCGGCACCGATCATCACTGCCGGATTGGAGGTGTTGGTGCACGAGGTGATGGCTGCGATCACCACAGCGCCGTCCTTCAGCCGGAACGCCTTGCCATCCAGTTCCACGTCGGCCTGGCCCTTGGCCAGCTGCTCGTTGCCCACCGCCGTGCCGCCGCCTTCGTTGACGAAGGTGGAGACGTCCACGCCCTTCTTGTCACGGTTGGTGGTCAGCCCGACCAGTGCTTCGCGGTAATTGGCCTGAACCTCTTCCAGCAGCACGCGGTCCTGCGGGCGCTTCGGCCCGGCCAGCGACGGCTTTACCGTGCCCATGTCCAGCTCCAGCGTGGCGCTGTACTGGGCGTGCGCGGTATCGGCGTCGTGCCACAGGCCCTGCGCCTTGGCATAGGCTTCCACCAGCGCGATCTGCTCTTCCGGGCGACCGGACAGGCGCAGGTAGTTCAGCGATTCGTTATCGATCGGGAAGATGCCGCAGGTCGCGCCGTACTCCGGTGCCATGTTGCCGATCGTCGCGCGGTCAGCCAACGGCAGGTGCTGCAGGCCGTCGCCGAAGAACTCCACGAACTTGCCGACCACGCCGTGCCTGCGCAGCATCTGGGTGACGGTCAGCACCAGGTCGGTGGCGGTGGCCCCTTCGGGCATCTGGCCGGTCAGCTTGAAACCAACCACCTGCGGGATCAGCATCGAAGAGGGCTGGCCGAGCATCGCCGCCTCCGCCTCGATACCGCCCACGCCCCAGCCCAGCACGCCGATACCATTGATCATGGTGGTGTGGCTGTCGGTGCCGAACACGGTATCCGGATAGGCGAGCTGGGTGCCGTCCTTGTCCACGGCCATCACCACGCGGGCCAGGTTTTCCAGGTTCACCTGGTGGACGATGCCGGTATTGGGCGGCACCACCTTGAAGTTGTCGAAGGCCTTCTGGCCCCAGCGCAGGAAGCCGTAGCGTTCCTGGTTGCGCTGGAATTCGATCTTGCCGTTGAGGTCCAGCGCGTCGGGCTTGCCGAACACATCCACCTGCACCGAATGGTCGATGACCAGTTCGGAGGGGATCTGCGGGTTGATCTGCTCCGGGCTGCCGCCGAGCTTGACCACCGCATCGCGCATCGCCGCCAGGTCGACCACGCACGGCACACCGGTGAAGTCCTGCAGCACCACGCGCGCGGGCATGAAGGCGATCTCGGTTTCCGGCTCGGCCTTCGGGTCCCAGGTCGCTACCGCTTCGATGTGGTCCTTGCCCACGGTGACGCCGCCATCCTCGTGCCGGAGCAGGTTCTCCAGCAGGATCTTCATCGAATAGGGCAGGCGGGAAATATCGAAGCGCTGGCCCAGCTTGGGCAGGCTGAAGTAATCGTAGCGCTTGCCGCCGACGTCCAGCTGGCTGCGCGTGGAGAACGAATCACTCATTGCAGATGACTCCTTTGCGAATTGGCTTGCAACGGCCGCGCACCAGGCGCGCCTGCTTGCTCAGCGTGAAATCTTACACATTCAGATGTAGCGCCGATGTCATCACGGCCCAAAAAGGGGACGGAGGGGATTAAGTCGTTTTCGGCCCCGTGTGTGCCTGAAACGACTTAATCCCCTCCGTCCCCTTTTTGAAAAGTATGTATAATTCGTACATACCGAAGAGGGCCTACCCATGGAAGCCACCGTAGCTGAACGCGGCCAGATCACCTTGCCCAAGGCAGTCCGCGATGCGCTGGGCCTGACCAAGGGCACCCAGCTGACCGTAGAGCTGGAAGGCGGCCGGATCATCCTGCGCAAGAGCGTGGATGACGCCATCTCGCGCGCCCGCGGCAAGTTCGCGCTGGATGGCTTCGACTCCACCGATGCGGCTGTGAAGGCCGTCCGTGACGAGCAGTAAGCCGGCCATGATCGCCGTTGATTCCCCGGTCCTGATCGAACTGCTCAGCAATGGCCCGCAGGCCGATGCGGTGGAGGCCTGCCTGCGGCAGTGCCTGGTCGGCGGCCGCGTGGTGGTCTGCGGGGCGACCCTGGCCGAAGTCTGCGCCGCGCTGCGCGGCGGGGCCGAGGTGCTGGAGGCGCTGGAAGAAATGGGCGTGCATTTCAACGCGATGGAAGCCAAATCGGCCCTGCGCGCCGGGGAGATGCAACGCCGCCACCGCCAGCGCGGCAACGAACGCCGCAGCCTGGACGGTTTCATGGTCGGGGCCCACGCGCTGTTGCAGTGCGACGGTCTGATCACCTGGAACGACGCGTTCTATCGGGATTATTTCAAGGGCCTGAAGCTGATCGTGCCGCAGGCCTGAGCCTTACCTTTTTACCGCTTCATCCAATCGTTGTATTCACCGCATTACCCGGGAGTTGTCATGTTGGAAGCCTACCGCCACCACGTCGCCGAGCGCGCTGCGCTTGGCATCCCGCCCCTGCCGCTGACCGCGCAGCAGACGGCCGATGTCATTGAACTGCTGAAGAACCCGCCTGCCGGCGAAGCCGATTTCCTGCTGGACCTGCTGACCCACCGCGTGCCGGCCGGCGTGGATGATGCCGCCAAGGTCAAGGCCTCCTACCTGGCCGCCATCGCCTTCGGCAGCGAGCAGAACCCGCTGATCAGCCGCGAGCGCGCTACCGAACTGCTGGGCACCATGCTCGGCGGTTACAACGTCGCCCCGCTGGTCCAGCTGCTGGATGACGCCAGCGTCGGGGTGATCGCCGCCGCCGCGCTGAAGAACACCCTGTTGGTGTTCGATGCCTTCCACGATGTGCAGGAAAAGGCCAAGGCCGGCAACGCCAACGCCCAGTCCGTGCTGCAGAGCTGGGCCGACGCCGAATGGTTCACCAGCCGTCCGGAAGTGGCCCAGAGCATGACCCTGACCGTGTTCAAGGTGCCGGGCGAAACCAACACCGACGACCTGTCGCCGGCACCGGACGCCACCACCCGCCCGGACATCCCGCTGCACGCCCTGGCGATGCTGAAGAACAAGCGTCCCGACGCGGCGTTCGTGCCGGAAGAAGATGGCAAGCGCGGCCCGATCCAGGAAATCCTGTCGCTGAAGGAAAAGGGCCACCTGGTCGCCTACGTGGGCGACGTGGTCGGTACCGGTTCTTCGCGCAAGTCGGCCACCAACAGCGTGCTGTGGTTCACCGGCGAAGATATTCCGTTCATCCCGAACAAGCGTTTCGGTGGTGTCTGCCTGGGCTCGAAGATCGCCCCGATCTTCTACAACACCATGGAAGATGCCGGCGCGCTGCCGATCGAGCTGGACGTCACGCAGATGGAGCACGGTGATGTCATCGAGCTGCGTCCGTACGACGGCAAGGCGCTGAAGAACGGCGAAGTGATCGCTGAATTCCAGGTCAAGTCGGACGTGCTGTTCGACGAAGTGCGCGCCGGTGGCCGCATCCCGCTGATCGTCGGCCGTGGCCTCACCGCCAAGGCGCGCGAGGCGCTGGGCATGCCGGTCACCGACCTGTTCCGCCTGCCGGTGCAGCCGGCCGACACCGGCAAGGGCTTCTCGCTGGCGCAGAAGATGGTCGGCCGCGCCTGTGGCCTGCCGGAAGGCCAGGGCATGCGTCCGGGAACCTACTGCGAACCGAAGATGACCTCGGTCGGCTCCCAGGATACCACCGGTCCGATGACCCGTGACGAACTGAAGGACCTGGCCTGCCTGGGCTTCTCGGCCGACCTGGTGATGCAGTCGTTCTGCCACACCGCGGCCTACCCGAAGCCGGTCGACGTCAAGACCCACCACACCCTGCCGGAGTTCATCTCCACCCGTGGCGGCATCTCGCTGCGTCCGGGCGACGGCGTGATCCACAGCTGGCTCAACCGCATGCTGCTGCCGGACACGGTCGGCACCGGCGGTGACTCGCATACCCGCTTCCCGGTGGGCATTTCGTTCCCGGCCGGTTCGGGCCTGGTGGCCTTCGCTGCCGCCACCGGCGTGATGCCGCTGGACATGCCGGAATCGGTTATTGTTGTCTTCTTGTTCTATATGGTTTGGGGTTTGATT
>NZ_JBJDOQ010000026.1:45983-53057 GCF_044901215.1 Stenotrophomonas sp. NPDC078853
TGGACATCCCCGAATCGGTGCTGGTGCGCCTCAAGGGCAAGATGCAGCCGGGCGTGACCCTGCGCGACCTGGTCAACGCGATCCCGCTGTACGCGATCAAGGCCGGCCTGCTGACCGTGGCCAAGGCCGGCAAGAAGAACATCTTCTCCGGTCGCATCCTGGAAATCGAGGGCTTGCCGGACTTGAAGGTGGAACAGGCATTCGAACTGTCCGATGCCTCGGCCGAGCGTTCCGCTGCTGGTTGCTCGGTGCACCTGGACAAAGCGCCGATCATCGAATACCTGACCAGCAACATCACCCTGCTGCAGTGGATGATTGCCGAGGGGTACCAGGATCCGCGTTCGCTGCAGCGTCGCATCGACAAGATGAAGGAATGGCTGGCTGATCCGCAGTTGCTGGCACCGGATGCCGATGCCGAGTACGCCGCGGTGATCGAGATCGACCTGGCCGACATCCACGAGCCGATCGTGGCCTGCCCGAACGATCCGGACGACGTCAAGATGCTGTCCGAAGTCGCCGGCGCCAAGATCGACGAAGTGTTCATCGGTTCGTGCATGACCAACATCGGTCACTTCCGTGCGGCGGCCAAACTGCTGGAAGGCAAGCGTGACATCCCGACCAAGCTGTGGGTGGCTCCGCCGACCAAGATGGATGCCTCCGAGCTGACCCGCGAGGGCCACTACGGCACCTTCGGCAGCGCCGGTGCACGCATGGAGATGCCGGGCTGCTCGCTGTGCATGGGCAACCAGGCTCAGGTGCGCGAGGGCGCGACGGTGTTCTCGACCTCGACCCGCAACTTCCCGAACCGCCTGGGCCGCAATTCGAACGTGTACCTGGGGTCGGCGGAGCTGGCGGCGATCTGCTCGCGCCTGGGCCGGATTCCGACCAAGGAAGAGTACACGGCGGACGTGGGCGTGCTGGAAGCCAGCGGTGCGGAGATCTACCGTTACATGAACTTCGATCAGATCGAGGAGTATCAGGAAGCGGGCAAGCCGGTCGCCGCCTGATTCCTTCTGCTTTCGTGGTGCCGACTTTGGTCGGCACGGATTGGACAGGACCCCCTGGTGAAAACCAGGGGGTTCTTGTTTTGTGGGGTAGGGCGGGGATCGGCAACGGGTGGGGACCGGGCGGGTGCTCCTTTTCCGGTGGGTGACGACCGTTGGTCGTCACGCTTTGCGCGGTGGCGCCCGCCGCTGACGCGCATTGAGCGATTCAGTTACAACCTGGCCCATGCATGGTGCATCGTCGACTGTCCACGCTGGACGTGCAGGGGCGCCGTTTTGCGTGGTAAACCGGCACGGCAACCCGCATCGCCCGTAAAGGGAAGTCTACCGACGGATGTCCAATCAGCCGACGAACTGCTGCTGTCGACGCTGGTACGCGTGCCGCAGGCCTTCGGCCTGCAACTGCGCGTGGAAGCCCCGGTAGCGCCGAGCTGTGCTCGGCAAGCGCAGCGGATAGCAGAATCGTGACGACCAACGGTCGTCACCCACCAGATCGATGACGGCCACGCGCTGACGGCCAGCGGCCGTCACTACCGTCTGGCAGCGCGTAGCCCGGTAGCGCCGAGCCATGCTTGGCGAGCGCAGCGGAAAGCAGAACCGTGACGACCAACGGTCGTCACCCACCATATCGATGATGGCCACGCGTTGACGGCCAGCGGCCGTCACTACCGGATCAGCTACGCGACAACGCCAGCAGGCGCTCTGCGATCTTCTCCAGCGGCAGCTGTTCTTCGGCTGCGCCGAGCTTGAACGCGGCGCCCGGCATGCCCCAGACCACCGAAGTGGCTTCATCCTGCACCAGCGTCGGGGCGCCTGCCTGGCGCAGCTGCAGCAGCCCGCGTGCGCCGTCATCGCCCATGCCGGTCAGGATCACCCCGATCGCATTGGCGCCGGCGCTCTGTGCCACCGACTGGAACAGCACGTCCACCGCCGGCTTGTGACGGTTCACCGGCGGGCCGTCGTCGATCCGGCAGCGCCAGCGCGCACCATCGCGGATCACCCGCAGGTGCTTGCCGCCCGGCGGCAGGTAGGCATGGCCCGGCAGTACCGCTTCGCCATCGCTCGCTTCGCGCACGGCCATCGCCGAATGCCGGTCCAGGCGCTCGGCGAATGCCGTGCTGAAGGTCGCCGGCAGATGCTGGGTGATCACCACGGCGGGGGCGTCGGCGGGCAGGCCTTCCAGGACCACGCGCAGTGCTTCGGTACCGCCGGCCGAAGCGCCGATGGCGATCAGGCGGTCAGTGGTGCGGAACTGCGAAGGCCGTGGCGCGCTCGTTGCGCCGGGCGATGCCAGCGTGACCTTGGGTACCACGGGCGAACGCACCAGCGCGCGCACCCGTGAGCGCGCAGCTGTTTTCACCTTCTCGATGATCTCATCGGCATAGCCCTGCAGGCCCCGCGTCACATCCAGTTTCGGCTTGGACACGAAATCCACCGCGCCCAGTGCCAGCGCCTGCAGGGTGGTGTCCGCTCCGCGCTCGGTCAGCGATGAAATCATCACCACCGGCAGCGGATGCAGGCGCATCAGGTTCTCCAGGAAGGCCAGGCCATCCATGCGCGGCATTTCCACATCCAGCGTGATCACGTCCGGTGCCAGCCGCTTGATCTTCTCGCGGGCCAGCAGCGGATCGGCGGCGGTGCCGACCACTTCGATGCCCGGATCGCTGGCCAGGATCTCGCTGAGGATCTGCCGGACCACGGCCGAATCGTCCACGATCAGTACGCGACAGGGTTGTTCCAGGCTCATTCGAACAGCTCCACGCCGCCGGTGACCGGGGCTTTGGACAGGCGGGCGCGTACGGCCGATTCGGCCGCAGCCACTTCGGCTTCGTGCGCGTGCGGCAGGCGGTTGACCACCACGCGGCCGCTGTCGGCGAAGAACCAGATCTTGCGCGGATGGATCCCGCACAGGTCCTCGGCGATGATGGGAATGTGCTCGGCCTGCAGATACTGGCGCACGAACTCGGCGTTGCGCGTACCCACCGGGTTGCTGGTGAAGCCCTTCAGCACGTTGGCGCCGCCGAACACCTTGGCTTCCAGGCGCTTGCGGTTGGCGCCGCGCTTGAGCAGGTCGTTGATCAGCAGTTCCATCGCGTAGCTGCCATAGCGCGCAGGTGCACCATCGCCGACGTTGCCCTCCGGCAGCAGGAAGTGGTTCATGCCACCGATGCGCAGCACCGGATCGCGCAGGCAGGCGGCCACGCAGGAACCGAGGATGGTGGTCAGCGCGGTGTCATCGTCCACCACCAGGTACTGGGTGGGCAGCAGCTTGGCCGCAGTGACCTTGAAGCGGCTGTCGTAGTAGCGCATGACATCGTCTTCGCGCAGGGCGGCGCTCACGTCGGTGCTCCCGGCGCACGGCGGTACAGCGTCCGGCCACACGGCTGGATCAGGTCGGCGGCATGCAGGTAGTTCTCGGAGTGCCCGGTGTACAGCATGCCGTCGTCTGCCAGGTGGCGGACCAGCCGGCCGAGGATGTCGCGCTGGGTCGGCTTGTCGAAGTAGATCATCACGTTGCGGCAGAACAGGGCAGTGAACGGGCCGCCGATGTCGAAGCGCGGTGCGAGCAGGTTGAGCGGGCGGTAATCGATCAGTTCACGCAGCGCGGGCACTACCCGGCACTGGCCGTCGTTGGGGCCGGTGCCGCGCTGGAAATAGCGACGTTTCAGATCCGTTTCCAACGAGGCCACGCGCTCCAGCGCATAGACGCCGCGCGCAGCGGTGGCCAGCACCTGCGTATCCACGTCGGTGGCCACGATCCGTACCGGCGGCTTGAGCGTGCCGAAGGCTTCGCAGGCGGTGATCGCGATGGAGTAGGGCTCCTCGCCGGTGGACGCGGCGCATGACCAGAGCAGCAGCGGATTGGCGCTGGTGGCGGTGGCGGCCCGTGCCTGCAGTTCCTCGCGCAGCTTGTCGAAATGGTGCGGTTCGCGGAAGAACGCGGTGAGGTTGGTGGTCAGTGCATTGGTGAACGCCTGCCATTCGTCATCGCCACCGTTTTCCAGATGGTCCAGGTACTGCTGGAAGCTGCGCATGCCCAGCGCACGCAGGCGCCGCGACAGGCGGCCATACACCATGTCGCGCTTGGCCGGCGCCAGGGCGATGCCGGCACGTTGGTGGATGAGTTCGCAGACGCGGCGGAAATCGCGGTCGGCGAAGTCGAATTCGCGATTGTCGGTGCGGACGAGCGGGGAGGCAGGCAGGGTCACAGGGGGTGTCCAGTGCGGGAACGAAGGCGCGGGGTGCTACCGGCGCCGTTGCGGATCAGAATTCCTGCCAGTTGCCGTCGTCCGGCGTCTGCAGCACGCGCGGAGTGGGGGCTGGGCGCGCGGCGGTGCGTGCCGGGGCGCGCGCCGGGCCCGCGGGTGTGATCGTGGGTCGTTCAATGCGGGCCGCGACCGCGCGTACCGCGGCATCCACCTGGCTATCCAGGCGGAAGATCGCCACGGCATCGGCAAGCTGGGTCGCCTGTTCTTCCATGGCACGCGCGGCGGCGGTGGCTTCTTCCACCAGCGCCGCGTTCTGCTGGGTGGTTTCGTCCATCTGCACCACGGTCTGGTTGACCTGTTCGATGCCGGCGGACTGCTCCTGCGACGCCGCGGAGATCTCGGCCATGATGTCGGTCACGCGCTGCACCGAAGCGACGATCTCGCCCATGGTGGCGCCGGCCTGGTGGACCAGCGCGGAGCCATCGGACACCTTGCTGACCGACTCGTCGATCAGGCTCTTGATCTCCTTGGCCGCTGCGGCCGAACGCTGCGCCAGCGTGCGCACTTCGCTGGCGACCACGGCGAAACCGCGGCCCTGTTCGCCGGCGCGCGCCGCTTCCACTGCGGCATTCAGCGCCAGGATGTTGGTCTGGAAGGCGATGCCGTCGATCACCGAGATGATGTCGGCGATCTTCCTGGAGGAGGCTTCGATCGAGGTCATGGTAGTGACCACCTGGCCGACCACCTCGCCGCCCTGCGAGGCGACGCCGGCCGCGCCGATTGCCAGCTGGTTGGCCTGGCGCGCATGCTCGGCATTCTGGCGCACGGTGGAGGTCAGTTCCTCCATCGATGCCGCGGTTTCTTCCAGGTTGGCGGCCTGCTGTTCGGTGCGGCGCGACAGGTCATTGTTGCCGCTGGCGATTTCACCGGCGGCCAGGGTGATGCTGCTGGTCGCGCCCTGGATCTGGCCGACGATCCGGGTGAGCTGGATGACCGTTGCGTTGGCATCGTCCCGCATGCGGGCGAACACGCCCTGGAACTCACCGTGCATGCGGGCGGTCAGGTTGCCTTCAGCGATGGCCGAAAGCAGCGCCGACAGCTTGCCGAGGTTGTCATCGCTGACCGTCATCATCGCGTTGAGGTTTTCCACCATCGCGCGGAAATCGTGTTCGAACGCGGCGGCGTCGCCGCGCTGGCTGAAGTCGCCGGCCGCGGCGGAGGCGGCCAGCCGCTTGATTTCGGCGTTGATGCGGCCCAGGTTGGCCTTCACCGCATCGACGGTGGTGGTGATGGCGGCCTTGTCGCCGGGGTAGCGGGCGATGTCGGCGCGCAGATCGCCGATGGCGTACTGCTGCACCACCGCCAGCACGTCGTGCAGGGTCTGCACGTGGCTGCCGACCAGCAGGTTGGTGTCACGCACCATCTGGCCGTACTCGCCCGGCACGCTGTCGGCGTCGATCCGGTAGGCCAGTTCGCCGGCTTCGTGGCGGCGCGCCATTTCGCGCTGTCCGCCGATCACGGTGTGCAGCTGGTCCTGCATGCGACCCATGCTGTGCAGCAGGCGCCCGGGTTCGTCGTGCGGCTGTTCGCCGATGGCGTTGTCCAGCTTGCCCGCGGCAATGCCTTCGGCAACCAGGGTGGCCTTGCGCAGCGGGGTGGCGATGCGGCTGCCGATCACCCAGCTCAGCGCCAGTACGACCAGCACGACGATGCCGCCGGTCAGCGCCATGATCAGCGTGAATGTCCACGCCTGGGCCTGCACGTCGTCCATGTACACGCCGCTGGTCACCACCCACTGCCATGGCGCGAACATGTGCGCATAGGTGACCTTGTCGATCGGCTCTTCGGCGCCGGGCTTGTTGGTCTGGTAGTAGGTGAAGCCACCACCGATGCGCGCCATGCCCACCTGCAGGTAGTACAGCGGCACGCCGTCAACGGAGGTGTAGTCCTTCTGCACGCTGCCCACGCGCTCGGGCTTGAACGGGTGCATCAACAGCACGTAGTTCGTGTCCAGCACGTTGTAGTAGTACGCGCTGTCCTGCGCCCGCATGGCGTCGAGGGCCTGGATGGCGGCGGCCTTTGCGGCCGCTTCGGTCAGTTCGCCACTGGCCGCCAGCTTCTGGTAGTGGCTGAGCACGCCTTCGGCCAGTTCCACCTGCACCGCCAGCGATTCCTTGCGGGTTTCGGTCAGGTCCAGGTACTGCATGCGCGCAGCGACGATGGACAGTGCGATGACGCCGATGGCGATCAGCAGGGTGAGCAGGTTGAGCTTGCGGCGAACCGGGAGGTTGTCGAAGTAGCGATGCCAGCGTTGCTTGAGCGTCATGGAGCGGGACCAGAACAGGGAAGGGGGCGCGGATCTGCCGCGTCATCCGTGTTATCGGCCGCGATGGCGGACAATTGAGTGGTGTAGAAGAGCGTGACGACCAACGGTCGTCACCCACCGGGGTGGCGGTCGTCACCAACCGGGGCGGCGGTCGCCACATGACCGCCAGCGGCCGTCACTACCGAGTGGGCAAAAAAAAGACCGGGCACCAGGCCCGGCCTTATCCGAAGACGCAGTCGGATCAGAACTCCTGCCAGTCTCCATCGGCCAGCTCGGTCGCCGGCTGGCGGCTGGCTGGGCGGCGCGGGGCGGACGGGGCGGCCGTCGGTGCAGCGGCACGCGGACGTGTCGGTGCCGGGGTGTCGTGCTGCAGCTCGACCTCGTCCAGGGTGAACACCGACACCGCCTCGCTGAGGTGGCCGGCCTGTTCTTCCATGGCGCGCGCGGCGGCGGTGGCTTCTTCCACCAGCGCCGCGTTCTGCTGGGTGGTTTCGTCCATCTGCACCACGGTCTGGTTGACCTGTTCGATGCCGGC
>NZ_JBJDOQ010000027.1:0-36869 GCF_044901215.1 Stenotrophomonas sp. NPDC078853
GTCATGGCACATAAAAAAGGCGTAGGCTCTTCGCGCAACGGTCGCGACTCCAACCCGAAATACCTCGGCGTGAAGATCTTCGGTGGCCAGGCCATCGACGCCGGCAACATCATCGTGCGTCAGCGCGGCACCCAGTTCCACCCGGGTACCGGCGTCGGCCTCGGCCGTGACCACACCCTGTTCGCCCTCGTGGACGGCAAGGTGGAGTTCTCGGTGAAGGGTGCGAAGAAGCGTCGCACCGTCAGCGTGGTTTCGGCCGAAGCCTGATCCAGGCGCGGCTGGCGCCCATGCCAGTCATGGGTGCGCTGCAGAAGAGCCCCGCTTCGGCGGGGTTTTTCGTTGGATGCAGCAGGTAGTTTCGAGGTACATCCGGTCCACCGCGCAGGTGGCCGAGCCCTGGCGACGCCGGGGCAGTAGAATCCCAAGGCGACGGCAGGCTGCCGCGCCCATCGCAGGCATCGAAAAATGAAACTGGTAGACGAAGCAGAAATTGAAGTGTTCGCCGGCAACGGCGGCAATGGCTGTATCGGCTTCCGTCGCGAGAAGTTCATCCCGCTCGGTGGCCCCGATGGTGGCGATGGCGGCGGCGGTGGCAGCGTGTGGATCCGCGCCGACGAGAACCTCAACACCCTGGTCGATTTCCGCCATGACCGCATCTTCAAGGCGCAGCGCGGCGAGAACGGCATGGGCCGCCAGGCCTATGGCAAGGGCGGCGAAGACCTGGTCATCACCGTGCCGGTTGGCACCACGGTGACCAACGTGGCCACCGATGAAGTGATCGGTGACCTGACCCAGCACGGCGATCGCCTGCTGGTGGCCAAGGGCGGCCGCGGCGGCCTGGGCAACATGCATTTCAAGAGCTCGACCAACCGCTCGCCGCGCCAGGCGCTGCCGGGCGAGCCGGGTGAAGAGCGCTCGCTGAAGCTGGAGCTGAAGCTGCTGGCCGACGTTGGCCTGCTGGGCTTCCCGAACGCCGGCAAGAGCACGCTGATCCGTGCGGTGTCGGCGGCGACGCCGAAGGTGGCTGATTACCCGTTCACCACGCTGTACCCGAACCTGGGTGTGGTGAAGGTGGAGAACTACCGCAGTTTCGTGATCGCCGATATTCCCGGGCTGATCGAAGGTGCCGCCGACGGCGCCGGGTTGGGCGCGCAGTTCCTGCGCCACCTGCAGCGCACCCGTCTGCTGCTGCATCTGGTGGACATTTCGCCGATGGAAGGCGGGGTGGAAATTTCGCCGGTGGAGCAGGTGCGTGCGATCGAGCGCGAGCTGGAGCGGCATGATCCGGAGCTGCTCGACAAGCCGCGCTGGCTGGTGCTGAACAAGGCTGACCTGATGTTCGAGGACGAGGCCAAGGCAGCGGCCGAGCAGATCATTGCGGACCTGGGTTGGAAGGAGCCGTGGTTCCTGGTGTCGGCGCTGGGTCGTGAGGGTACGTTCCCGGTGATGAGCAAGATCATGGCGTTCTTCGATCGTCAGAAGGAAGACGAGCTGCAGGCGCGACACGCGGCTGGCGAGTAATCGTCTTCGTTTGATTGAACGCGAAAAGCCCGGCTTCGGCCGGGTTTTTTGTGGCTGTTGGTTGGCGGCGGGTTGGCGGCGAACGGCGGAGCCCCTCGTGGTGGGTCGCTCTACAGCTTGTTTTCTGGGTTGGGCCGGGCGGGAGGGGGTTGGTGGGGGACGGCAAGAGCCGCTCCTGCGGGCCTCGTTTCGCGCCATCCATGGCGCGGGTCCACGTCATCGCATTCGCGCTGCCGCTCCCACGCTTTGCTGCGCAAACCGCGGGCCCCGTCTCACCAGCACCCACACCCCGCCGCTTCGCGGCCGCCCCTGACTCAGGGGCTCCTCCACCCGACGCGCCACCGTGCCTCTCGGTAGCGCCGACCCATGGTCGGCGAGCGCAGCGGCACCGTTGGCGGGGGCATTCCGCCGACCATGGGTCGGCGCTACCGATCTGCTTTTCTTTTTCTTTTCCGTGGTGGGCCGCCGCAGAATTCCGGCAGGGCCGGGCGGTGGGGCTGGGCGGGGGCGTTGAGCGGCAGGGACGCCGCGAAACGAGGCCCGCAGGATGCGGCTGTTGCCGTCCCCCGACCAGCCCCACCGCCCGGCCCAAATCAGAGAGGGCTTTACGCGACCCACCACGAGGGGCTTCGCCGTTCGCTGCCAGTTCGCTGCCAAATCGCAGGCAACAAAAAACCCGGCCGGAGCCGGGTTTCAAGTAGCAGCCAAACACCCTGGGGGCGCGGGCGACTTCGCCTGATCAGGCGGCCTTGAGGGCCTTGATGCGGGCGGTCAGGCGGCTCTTGTGGCGAGCAGCCTTGTTCTTGTGGATCAGACCACGCGCGCTGAAACGATCGAGGATCGGCTGGGCAACGGTGAAAGCGGCTTCGGCGCCGGCTGCATCGTTGTTATCCAGAGCCTTGATCACTTTCTTGACAGCGGTGCGCAGCATCGAGCGCTGAGCCACGTTGCGCGCGTTGCGCACGACGGTCTGCTTGGCGCGCTTCTTGGCGGACTTGATATTGGCCACGGTGGTGGTTTCCTGAAAAATCGGTGTTATGGGAACAGCAAGCTAGCTAGTATGATGACTCGAGAAATGTACGTCAAGTCGATTGTCAAGAGGATGTTTGAGTGAGTTCACCCAAGATGCTGCGGGGCCTGCTGTCGTTCAGCAGCATGACAATGGTTTCGCGGGTGTTGGGGCTCGTACGGGACACCGTCATCACCACGACTTTTGGTACGAACGCCACGACGGACGCGTTCTGGGTCGCCTTCAGGGTACCTAATTTCCTGCGCCGGTTGTTCGCCGAGGGCTCTTTTGCCACCGCCTTCGTGCCGGTGTTCACCGAAGTGAAGGAGACCCGCAGCCACGAGGAGCTGCGCGACCTGATGGCGCGGGTGGCCGGGACGCTCGCCGGCGTGTTGATGGTGGTGACGGCACTGGCGCTGATCTTCGCGCCGCAGCTGGCCAATCTGTTCGCCAGCGGCGCTACCACCGATCCGGCCAAGCAGGGCCTGCTGGTCGACCTGTTCCGGCTGACGTTCCCGTTCCTGTTCTTCGTCTCGCTGACCGCGCTGGCGGGCGGGGCGCTGAACAGCTTCCAGAAATTCGCGATGCCGGCGCTGACCCCGGTCATCCTCAACCTGTGCATGATCGGCGGCGCCCTGTGGCTGGCCCCGCGCATGGACGTGCCGATCCTGGCGCTGGGCTGGTCGGTACTGGTGGCCGGCATGCTGCAGCTGCTGTTCCAGTTGCCCTCGCTGAAGGGCATCAACCTGCTCACCCTGCCGCGCTGGGGCTGGAACCATCCCGGCGTGCGCAAGGTGATGACGCTGATGATCCCGACCCTGTTCGGTTCGTCGGTGGCGCAGATCAACCTGCTGCTGGATACCGTCATCGCCGCCAAACTGACCGACGGCTCGCAGTCCTGGTTGTCCTTGGCTGACCGCTTCCTGGAGCTGCCGCTGGGCGTGTTCGGGGTAGCGCTGGGCACGGTGATCCTGCCGGCATTGGCGCGGCACCACGTCGGCACCGACCGCGCGGGCTTCTCCAATGCGCTGGACTGGGGCCTGCGGATGACCCTGCTGATCTCCATCCCGGCCATGCTGGGGCTGCTGCTGCTGGCCGAACCGCTGATCGCCACGATCTTCCAGCACGGCCAGTTCAGCGCGTTCGATACCCGCATGACCGCGCTGGCGGTATACGGCCTGAGCTTCGGGCTGCCGGCCTTTGCGCTGTTGAAGGTCGTGCTGCCGGCCTTCTACGCCCGCCAGGACACCCGCACCCCGGTGCGCGCCGGCATCGCCGCGCTGGTGGCCAACATGGTGTTCAACTTCGCCCTGCTGGCGGTGCTGTACCAGGTGATGGTGCCGGCGGAGCTGCGCGCGCAGGGCGTCATGCAGGCGCTGGGCCAGCAGCCGGGGCTGCACCTGGCGCTCGGCATCGCCAGTGCGCTGTCCAGCTACCTGAACCTCGGGCTGCTGTGGTACTGGCTGGGCAAGACCGACGTGTATGAGCGCCGCCCCGGTTGGTCGCGTTTCCTGGTCCGCCTGGCGGTGTCGTGCGTGGCGATGGTGGGCGTGCTGCTGGCCCTGCTGTACTGGCTGCCGGCGTTCTCGCCGATGGGCCTGTGGCAGCGGATCGGCGCGCTGTCGCTGCTGGTCGGGGCGGGCGGGGCGACCTACCTGCTGGTGCAGGTGGCGCTGGGCCTGCGTCCGCGCGACCTGCGTGGGCATTGATCCACGGCCACCACGGCTATACTTCATGGTTACCACAGTTGATCCAGCGGCCCGTGCCGGCCGCGAGCGGAGTTGATGAGCAGGTTGTTTCGAAGCGTTGAGGGCGGGGCGTTGTTCCCGCACGGAAGCGTGGTCTGCATTGGTGCCTTCGACGGCCTGCACCTGGGCCACCGGGCGCTGGTGCGCCACGCCGTCGCCCGTGCCCGCGCGCTGGGCGTGCCGGCCGTGGCCGTGGCCTTCGAGCCGTTGCCGCGCGAGTTCTTCGCCCAGGGCAGGCCGCCACCGCGGTTGACGCTGGCGCGCGGCAAGGTGGAGATGCTGCGCGAACTCGGCGTGGATGCCATCGGCCTGCTGCGTTTCGATGCGCGCATGGCCGCCATGCAGGCCGAGGACTTCGTGCAGCGCCTGCTGGTACAACGGCTGAGCGCGCGTGAAGTGTGGATCGGCCCGGAATTCCAGTTCGGCAATCGTCGGCGCGGCAACCTGGCGTTGCTGCAGCAGATGGGCGCCCAGCTCGGCTTCCAGGCCAATGAAATCGAGCCGGTCCATCTGCGCGGTGAGCGCATCTCCAGCACCCGCATCCGCCAGCTGCTGCTGGCCGGTGATTTCGACCACGCCAGCGACCTGCTGGGGCGGCCCTACGCGATCAGCGGACGGGTCGTGCGCGGACGCCAGCTGGGCCGTACGCTGGGCTATCCCACCGCCAACCTGCGTTTCCCGAAGACGCCGGCGCTGTCGGGCATCTATGCCACCCTGGTGCACGGCGTTTTCGAGCAGCCTTGGCCTTCGGTGTCCAGCTTCGGCACCCGTCCCACCGTGGACGGCGTGGAGCCGCTGCTGGAAGCCCACCTTTTCGATTTCCAGGGCGACCTGTACGGTCGACACATCGACGTCGAGTTCGTGGCCAAGCTGCGCGACGAAGAAAAGTTCAATGATCTGGCGGCACTGACCGACCAGATGCACCGCGATGCCGAACAGGCGCGCGCCATCCTTTCCGAACATAGATTGCGAGCCACTGCGTGAGCCAGGACTACAAAGCCACCCTCCATCTGCCGGCCACCGAATTCCCGATGCGCGGCGACCTGCCCAAGCGCGAGCCGGGCATCCTGGCGCGCTGGGAAGAGCAGGGGCTCTACGCGCAGCTGCGCGAGAACGCCACCGGCCGCCCGCTGTTCGTGCTGCACGACGGCCCGCCGTATGCCAACGGCCGCATCCACCTGGGCCATGCGGTCAACAAGATCCTCAAGGACATCATCGTCAAGTCGCGCTATCTGGCCGGCTTCGATGCGCCCTACGTGCCGGGCTGGGACTGCCACGGCCTGCCGATCGAGATCGCGGTCGAAAAGAAGTGGGGCAAGGTCGGGGTGAAGCTCGATGCGGTAGAATTCCGGCAGAAGTGCCGAGAGTTCGCCGAGGAGCAGATCGAGATCCAGCGCGCCGACTTCAAGCGCCTGGGCGTGACCGGCGACTGGGACAACCCGTACAAGACGCTGAGCTTCGAATTCGAAGCCAACGAAATCCGCGCGCTGTCCAAGATCGTGGCCAATGGCCACGTGATCCGCGGCGCCAAGCCGGTGCACTGGTGCTTCGACTGTGGTTCGGCGCTGGCCGAAGCGGAAATCGAATACCAGGACAAGGTCTCGCCGACGGTGGACGTGGCCTACACGGCGCGTGATTCCAAGGCGCTCGCCGCGGCCTTCGGCGTGGACCTGCCCGAAGGCGTGGAAGTGGCGGTGCCGATCTGGACCACCACCCCGTGGACCCTGCCGGCATCGCTGGCGGTGTCGCTGGGTGCGGCCATCGAGTACTCGCTGGTGGAGGGCCCGGCGCACAACGGCGGCCGTCGCTGGCTGGTGCTGGCCACCGCGCTGGCCGGCCGCTCGCTGGCACGTTATGGCGTGCAGGACGTGGTCAGCCACGGCCACGCCAACGGCGCGGCGCTGGAAAACCTGCTGCTGGCCCACCCGTTCTATCCGCAGCGCGATATCCCGCTGCTCAATGGCGCCCACGTGTCCGACGAAGACGGTACCGGTGCGGTGCATACCGCCCCCGGCCACGGCCAGGAGGATTACGCGGTCAGCCAGCAGTACGGCTTGCTGGAGCGCTACCACGCCGGTGAAATCAATCCGATCGACGGCGCGGGCGTGTACCTGCCGTCGACCCCGCCGGCCGGCGATGTCGTGCTTGCCGGGGTGCACCTGTGGAAGGCGCAGCCGCTGATCGTGGAGGTGCTGCGCGCGTCCGGCGCACTGCTGGCCTTCGCCGAGATCACCCACAGTTACCCGCATTGCTGGCGCCACAAGAAGCCGGTGGTGTTCCGTGCCACCCCGCAGTGGTTCATCTCCATGGAGAAGGCGAAGCTGCGCGAAGATGCGCTGACCGCCATCGACAACGTGGGCTGGTTCCCAGCCTGGGGCAAGGCGCGCATCCAGAGCATGGTCGATGGCCGGCCGGACTGGTGCATCAGCCGCCAGCGCACCTGGGGCGTGCCGATCGCACTGTTCACCCACCGCATCACCGGTGAGATGCACCCGCGCAGCGTGGAGCTGATGCAGGCCGTGGCCGATCGCGTGCAGGTGGACGGCATCGACGTCTGGTACTCGCTGGACGCCGCCGAACTGCTGGGCGCCGAAGCGGCCGACTACGAAAAAGTCACCGACATCCTGGATGTCTGGTTCGATTCCGGCGTCACCCACGAAGGCGTGCTGCTGGCGCGTGGCTTCGGCAAGCCCGCCGACCTGTATCTGGAAGGTTCCGACCAGCACCGCGGCTGGTTCCAGTCCTCGCTGCTGACCGGTGTGGCGATCGACCGCCATGCGCCGTACAAGCAGTGCCTCACCCATGGTTTCACCGTGGACGAGCACGGCCGCAAGATGTCCAAGTCGCTGGGCAACGGCATCGAGCCGCAGGACATCATGAAGACCCTGGGTGCGGACATCCTGCGCTTGTGGATCGCCTCGGCCGACTACAGCAATGAAATGTCGCTGTCGCAGGAGATCCTCAAGCGCAACGCCGATGCCTACCGTCGGCTGCGCAACACCGCACGCTTCCTGCTGGCCAACCTGGACGGTTTCGATCCGGCCGTCCACCTGCGCCCGCTCAACGACATGGTCGCGCTGGACCGCTGGATCGTGCACCGCGCCTTCGAACTGCAGGAAAAGATCAAGGCGGCGTACGAAAGCTACGACATGGCCGAGATCGTGCAGCTGCTGCTGAACTTCTGCAGCGTGGACCTGGGTTCGCTGTACCTGGACGTGACCAAGGACCGCCTGTACACCATGGGCGAGGACTCACGCGGCCGGCGTTCGGCGCAGAGCGCGATGTACCACATCGCCGAAGCGTTCACCCGCTGGATCGCCCCGATCCTGACCTTCACCTCCGACGAGCTGTGGGGCTACCTGCCGGGCGAGCGCAGCGCACACGTGCTGTTCGACACCTGGTACGACGGCCTGGCACCGCTGCCGGCCGATGCCGAACTGTCCGCCGCCGATTTCGACCAGCTGCTGGCCCTGCGCGAGCAGGTGTCCAAGGTGCTGGAGCCGATGCGTGCCAACGGTGCCATCGGTGCCGCGCTGGAAGCGGAGATCACCGTCGCCGCCAGCGAAGAGCAGGCCGCACGCTGGCAGCCGCTGGCCGAGGAACTGCGCTTCCTGCTGATCAGCGGTGACGTGCAGGTGCGCCCGGCGACCACCGAGGAAGTGTTCGTCAGTGCCCAGCCGACCAGCAAGACCAAGTGCGTGCGCTGCTGGCACTTCCGTGCCGACGTGGGCAGCGTGGCCGAGCATCCTGAGATTTGCGGCCGCTGTGCCGACAACATCGGCGGTGCCGGCGAAGATCGGCGGTGGTTCTGATGACCGCCGTCCGTCCGCGTCCGAACGCGCTGATCTGGCTGGTCCTGTCGGTGGTGGTCATCATCCTGGACCAGTGGAGCAAGGCCTGGGTGCTGTCCAGCCTGCCCGAATACGAGCCGGTGCCGGTCATCGAAGGCTTCTGGAACTGGTTCCGCACCTACAACACCGGGGCGGCGTTCAGCTTCCTCAGTGATGCCGGCGGCTGGCAGAAGTACTTCTTCACCGCGCTGGCGATCGGCATCAGTGGCCTGATGGCGTGGTGGCTGTACGGCACCGCCCGCAGCAACTGGCGCAGCGCGCTGCCGTTCGCGCTGGTGATCGGCGGGGCCATCGGCAACGTGATCGACCGCCAGGTGCACGGCCATGTGGTGGATTTCATCCAGTGGTACGTGGGCGACCACTACTGGCCCTCGTTCAACATCGCCGATGCGGCGATCGTGGTAGGCGCCGTCGGTATCGCGGTGTTTGGCCTGTTCGAGGGCAAGTCGTCCAAAAAAGCGGATAATACGACCCCGTAACCCCCCAAGCCGGCCGACGCCGGGAGACGTTGATAGATGGATGTCCTGCTCGCCAATCCGCGTGGTTTCTGTGCTGGTGTCGATCGTGCGATCGAGATCGTGAAGCGCGCGATCGAAACGCTCGGTGCACCCATCTACGTGCGCCATGAAGTGGTGCACAACCGTTTCGTGGTCGACGACCTGAAGCAGCGTGGCGCCATCTTCGTCGAGGAACTGGACGAAGTACCGGACAACAACACGGTCATCTTCAGCGCACACGGCGTATCCCAGGCGGTGCGCCAGGAAGCCGATCGCCGTGGCCTGAAAGTGTTCGATGCTACTTGTCCGCTGGTAACCAAGGTGCATTTCGAGGTGGCGCGCCATTGCCGCGCCGGCCGCGACGTGGTGCTGATCGGCCATGCCGGCCACCCCGAGGTGGAAGGCACCATGGGCCAGTGGAACCAGGAAGCGGGCACCGGGAAAATCTATCTGGTGGAAGACGTGGAGCAGGTGGCCTCGCTGGTGCTCGACCAGCCGGAAAACTTCGCCTACACCACCCAGACCACGCTGTCGGTGGATGACACGCGCGGCATCATCGATGCGCTGCGTGCCAAGTTCCCCGCCATGCAGGGGCCAAAGAACGACGACATCTGCTACGCCACGCAGAACCGCCAGGACGCCGTGCGCGACCTGGCCAAGCGCTGCGACCTGGTGCTGGTGGTGGGCTCGCCGAACAGCTCCAATTCCAACCGGTTGAGCGAACTGGCTCGCCGTGAAGGCGTGGAGTCCTACCTGATAGACGGCGCGCACGAGATCGATCCCGCGTGGGTGATCGGCAAGCAGCACATCGGCGTCACCGCCGGTGCATCGGCGCCGCAGGTGCTGGTGGACGGCGTGCTGGCCCGCCTGCGCGAACTCGGCGCCGACGGCATCGGCGAGCTGGAAGGCGAACCCGAATCGATGGTGTTCGCCCTGCCCAAGGAACTGCGCCTGCGTCTGGTCGACTGACCACCGCGCAGCCTCTGGTAGCGCCGACCGATGGTCGGCGAGCGAAGCGGCCGCCTTTGCGTTTGACGTTCCGGGCGATTCCCACCCGACTTTGCCCAATCCGGCCACCGGCCGATCCGTGACCTTTGGCCATGGGGCGGGGCATTGCCGTGGGCCTAGGATCAAGGTTCCCCTTCTGCTGGAACTGCCGATGAAAACCCGTGCCCTGGCGCTGTCCGTCCTGCTCTCGTTGACGACAACGCCGGCACTCGCGCAGACCCCGCCGCCGGCCGGCAGTGCCTGGCCCGGCACGCTGCGCATCAACGTCGACGCACGCGACCTGGACCGCCGCATCTTCAAGGTCACCGCCACGGTGCCGGCCAAGCCGGGCCCGCTGACCCTGCTGTATCCGCAGTGGCTGCCGGGCAACCATTCGCCCAGTGGCCCGATCGACAAACTGGCCGGCCTGCAGGTCACTGCCAATGGCAAGCCGCTGAAGTGGGAGCGTGACCAGTTCAACGTGTATGCCTTCAAGGTGGATGTGCCGCAGGGGGCCACCGAAGTGGTGGCGCGCTTCAATTACCTGTCTTCGCAGGGCGGCAGCCAGGGCCGCGTGGTGATGACCCCGGAAATGCTCAACCTGCAGTGGAACGCCAGTTCGTTGTATCCCAGCGGGGTGGATGCCGGAGGGCTGCAGGCGCAGGCCAGCGTGACCCTGCCGGCCGGCTGGTCCTATGCGACCGCGCTGGAAACCGAGCGCCGCGACGGCGACACCGTGGTATTCAAGCCGATCAGCTATGAGCACCTGGTGGATTCGCCGTTGTTCGCCGGCGAGCACTTCCAGCGCTTCGACCTGGATCCCGGCGCGAAGCAGCCGGTGCACCTCAATGTGTTCGCCGATGATGCCAAATCGCTGAAGGCCAGCGCGGAGCAACTGAAGGCGCACCGCGCGCTGGTGCAGCAGATGGACAAGCTGTACGGCGCACGCCATTTCGATCATTACGACTTCCTGCTGGCGCTGACCGACAAGCTGGGCGGCATCGGACTGGAGCACCACCGTTCCAGCGAAAACAGCGGCGATGTGGGCTATTTCACCGAGTGGGACAAGAACTGGTGGGCGCGCGATCTGCTGCCGCACGAGTACAACCATTCCTGGAACGGCAAGTACCGCCGCGGCGCCGACCTGGCAACCGCCAACTTCAATGTGCCGATGGGCGACAGCCTGCTGTGGGTGTACGAAGGGCAGACCCAGTTCTGGGGCCAGGTGCTGGCCGCGCGTTCCGGATTGTGGAGCACCGACCAGGCGCGTGACATGCTCGCCAACGTGGCGGCGACATTCGATCGCGGGCGTCCCGGACTGGCCTGGCGGCCGCTGCAGGACACCACCAACGACCCGACCATCGCCCAGCGCCGTGGTCTGGCGTACCGCAACTATCAGATGAGCGAAGACTACTATTCCGGCGGGCAGATGCTGTGGCTGGAAGTGGAGGGCAAGCTGCGCGCGCTGAGCGGTGGCAAGCGTGGCCTGGATGATTTCGCCAAGGCCTTCTTCGGCATGGACAACGGCGCGTGGGACGTCAATCCGTACACCTTCGATGACGTGGTGGCCACGTTGAACACCATCGCCCCGGCGGACTGGGCCGGCTTCCTGCGCGAGCGCCTGGATGGGCATGGATCGTTGATCGGCGGGCTGGAAATGGCGGGCTGGAAGCTGGCTTACCGTGATACCCCGAACGAGGCCTTCAAGGCGCAGGAAACCCGCGCCAAGGCCGCACTGCTGACCTATTCCATCGGGGCTACCGTGACCGACGCCGGCGTGGTGGGTGACGTGGTGTGGGACAGCCCGGCCTTCAATGCCGGTCTTGCACCGGGCATGACCGTGATCGCCGTGGACGGACGCGAGTACAAGAGCGAGCGGCTGAAGGAGGTCGTGGCCGGCTCCCGGGACAGCAAAGCGCCGATCACCCTGCTGGTGAAACATTTCGACCGGGTAATGCCGATCAGCATCGATTACCACGGCGGCGCGCAGTACCCCGCGCTGGAACGGATTGCCGGCACGCGCGATGGGTTGTCCGCGCTGTGGAAGGCGCGCTGACCTCACCGTTGAGGCTCAGCCTGCCCCGGTAGCGCCGAGCCATGCTCGGCGAGCAGCATCCTGATCCATCTGCAAGGGTCAGCCTGCCCCGGTAGCGCCGAGCCATGCTCGGCGAGCAGCATCCTGATCCATCTGCACACGCGACGGATTCCCTGGATCGTAAAGAATCTGCAGCGTCTCACGTGGAATCGTCGCCAGATCAATCAACGGCACGTAGCGCCGGATCACCGCGCGCTGCGGCTGTCCGGCCGCATCGGTAAACCGCAGCTCGAACTCCACCTGCGGCTGTTCGTTGAAAAACGCACCGGTCTGCCGTACGTCGTCGATGATGGCAACGGCGCCCACGCCGCGATACTTCAGCGCATTGGCCGCCGCATCCGCTTGCAGCCGGCGCATCAACAGTCGTATGCCAACGACGAACACCCACAGCACCAGCGGACAGATCAGCAGCGGATGCCCAAGGCTTAAAAAGGTCCAGCCCAGTCCCTCGTTCTGCAGGTGCCATGCCACGCCGTACGCACTCGCGACCACTGCCACGAACAACACGCCGATCGACGCGCGCAGCCATAGCGTGCTGTGGTTGGTCTCCGGCGTGCCGCCTTCCAGGGACATGTTGGGATAGGGGCCGGGCGAGCGGCTCAAACGGGCGGGCAGCGTGCGGCCGACTTCGTAGCGCCGCTGCATCGGCTTGCTGTCCACCAGCACGAGTTCATCGGTGATGGGCGTGCCAGACAGATTGTCGAAGGCCAGGCGCAGCCGCAGCTGCGGGAAACCGTCGACGCTGCCGGGCAAGCAGACCACCTGCTCGATAAGTGCATTGCGCGGCTCACCGCGGGTCAGGATGTCGTGCATCCGGCGCACCGAGCGCACTCCGGCGAGCACGAGGGTGTCTACGTAGACGTAGAGCAGGCCCAGCCACAGACCCACGGAGATGGCCAGCATCGTCAGCGCCCACGCCGGCGCGATTCGGGCCTCGAGCGGCACGGGGTAACTGGCTTGGCCGTACATCATCACGGGCAAGCCGACGGCGAACATCAGCGCGAAGAACAGCAGGAATGCGCCCCAGAACCAGAGTGGATTTTTCACGGCCATGTGAGGGAGTACAGGGGAGGGCAGCGTACTAGAGGGGTGTCAGGGCCTTGTCGGGAATGGCGTTGGAGCCACGCGCAGCTTGTGACGTTTGAGGGCACTATAAGGACGACACAGCAGGAGAACGGGACGCGATGAGAAGGACAGCGGTAATCGCAGGATGCGTAGTGGTTGTCGTGGCGATCGGCGGTGCGCTCTGGTGCTGGCGTGGCGATGCGCAGCCCGGGACGGTGTCGGCTGTTGAAGCGGACCTTGTCGGGGGTGTTGCAGGCAGCGCAATGCCCGTCGCGCGGTTGACGCCCCGGCAGCCTTCAGGCCGCCCCGGATCTTCCGCCTACGATCCAGCCATGCTGCAGCAGGTGGGTGCGAAGGCCTACAGCATCCACCGCCCCCCGGCGTGGCGGGCGGCCGGGGACGCGAAGCAACAGGTGCTCGCGCTGAAGCCCCGCTCGGACGCGGGTGATGGTCTTGCCACGTATGAAATCGAGCTCGTGGTGCGTGACTGCAGGAATCTGATCTCCGGGGAACCCGAAGCGAGCTGGCAGGCCATGCGGCGCGCCGGCATGCGACCCGATCCGGACTTCCTGAGCAAGCTGGAGGTGCGTTTGGGCGAGTGCGTCGCCCTGAGCCAGGATCCCGCGCTCTACCAGGCGCCGTGGCTGGCACGCGCGGCCGAGCAGGGCTCGGTGGAGGCGCAGTTGCTCTACGCGATCGACGTGCGAACGGCGGTGGGTGCGGCGTCGGCAGAGGAACTGGCTGAGCGCGAGGAGGACGTACTGGCGTGGCGTGAGACCTCCCTGCGCTACCTGCATGCGCTGGCGGACGGCGGCAACGTGGAGGCGCTGTCAGGCCTGCAGAGCGTTCATGAAAGTGGTTACCGGACCGTCAAGGATCCGGTCGCGGCTTACGCCTATGGGCAGGTGCTGCAACGGCTGAGCCCCACGTTCTGGTCGGATGCGCTGCTGGCCCAGTCCCGCCAGGCCCTCTCCCTGGACCAGCAGCGGATGGCCGCCGAGCAGGCGGAAGCAATCTACCGCCGCTGCTGCATGCTGACCGGGGCCGGTGATTGACCGGCTGTTCCCCAGCCCCTAGAATTGCCTGCTCAGCCGGAATAGCTCAGTTGGTAGAGCGGCGCATTCGTAATGCGTAGGTCGTAGGTTCGATTCCTATTTCCGGCACCAGTTGTACGAAAAGCCCCGGCCTTGGTCGGGGCTTTTTGTTTGTTTGCGGTGGCGCCGACCTATGGTCGGCGGCAGTCAGTTGCCGACCTCTCCAACGTAAGTCGGCTTCCCGGACGCTCACCGGCATCCTCCCTTCCGGAGCACATGCGACGTGTGCTATGAAGGCAAAGCCTTGCTTCAAGGTTCTTTCATGGATGGGAAAGATGACTGCGTTCGGGAGACGCGTCGCCGGTGCGTTCGCGCACATAGCGGCGGCTGCAACCAGTAGGCTCAGGGCCGGCTCGGTACAGCTCTGGAGCTGCGCCCTTCTAGCCGGACTGTCCTGGCTTGCACCAGCTTCGGCGCAGACAACGGTCCGCTACCTGCATGCCGATGCACTCGGATCGGTCGTGGCCAAGACGGAGCCAATGGCAACGTCATAGAGCGGATGACGTACGAGCCTTACGGCGATGTTGTGGGGGAGGATCTGACTGACGGTCCTGGCTATACCGGACACGTGCGTGATGCCGCTACCGGTCTCAACTACATGCAGCAGCGGTACATGGATCCGCAGTTGGGGATGTTCCTGTCCGTGGACCCGGTGACTGCGTTTGAACAACCTGTGGGGCAGTTCAATCGGTATCGGTATGCGAACGGAAATCCGCACAAGTTTACGGATGCGGATGGGAGGCAGAGCCTGCCGCGCTCGGTCTATGAGACGGATTGGACCAAGCCTGAAACTAGGCAGGCATTCCGCGATGCTGCCGCAATGGTTGCGGATTTCACCCCCGTGGTCGGTGATGCGAAAGGCGCCATTGAGGCTGTTCGCGAGCCATCTGCGATTAACGTAGCCGCAGCTGCTATCGGTCTTATTCCCATCGTCGGCGATGCTGGTAAAACGGCTTTGAAGCACGGGGACGAGGCGGCACAACTGGGTAAAAAGTTGGCTAGCGAGCAGCAGATGGGGGAATTGGCAAGTGGGGCTGGCAAGGTTACTCATGGTGATTCTACTCCGCGGGCTCTACGTCAAGCTGATCGTCTCGCAGGTGAATATGGTGGTGATGCGTCTTCCTATCAGAAAGTGTCAAGTTCGTCATACAAAGCCGCTGATGGCGGACACGTGGAGACCATGCATTCCGGAGTGTGGAGACGGGACAGATAATTGAGCCAAAGTCGGTTATAAATCCATAAGCGAGTTCGATATGAAAGTTCGTGCCGTTCGGGAAAGTCTTGAACCTTCGGTTGCCATGCGTACTCCTCCATCTGTCGTCGGATTCAACGTTTCACTTGGAAAGGAATACATTGTCTTCACAGTCGATTGCTCCTGCGATTCCGGGATTTTCGGGAATTTCGGTGATTCAACGCTGTATGGCCTTGAGGACGAATACGGTCGGCTGATGATATATCCGGCTGCGTTATTCGAAGTCGTTGACGCGCGCGTATCTAGGTACTGGGTTGCGGGCTATAGGGAGGGTTCTTTCCAATTGCGGCCACAGGAATTCATCGACAATATATATCTTTCAGACGATATCCATGAAGATCTTCCGGGAGCGCGAGCGACCTTTCGTGAGATCAAGGCTCGGCTTGAGGCCGAAGCTGCTGAGTAGTCGGTGTAGGTCCTGATTTCCTTGATGCGTAGGTCGTAGGTTCGACTCCTATTTCCGGCACCAGCACCCCGAATCCGGACCTCCACGAGACAACCCTGATTCGACCCGAAACGCCCGAGCCGCAACGGTTTCGGGCGTTTTTCGTTTGCGGCGTTGCAACGTTTCGCCACGACTCGCCCGCACCACCTCCCCACAGATTCCCCATAAGATGCTCCCCATGGCGAGCATCCAAAAACACGGAAAAAAGTGGCGCGTGCAGGTCTATGTGGCAGGCGTGCGGGACTCGACGACCAAGCCGACCAGGCAGGAAGCGGCACAGTGGGCACTCGAGCGAGAGGCCGAACTCAAGGGGGCGAAGCTGCCCGATCGGACGCTGTTCGACGCGCTCCGGCGGTTCTCGAACGAGGAGTCGACCAAGCTCGCCGGGGAAAAATGGGAAGTGCTGCGGCTGCGCGTCTTCGAGCGTGAGGCGGTGCACGAATCAACCTGCGCAACAGATTCGACCAGATGCGAATGGACAACTGGGAGGGGCAACTGCCCCAGGCGCCGCAGGGAGGGAACGAGGCGGACCGACCCAAGACCTACGGGTCAGGAAGGCCTATGCCGGGTAGTCGCCCAGGGTACGGCCGTGACTGACCTCCTCCCGACAGGCCCCCAAGCGCTGAGGCACCTGGCGACACCCTCGACCAACAGGCCCGGAGCTATGACTGCCTGCTCTGGCGTCATCGTGGTGAGCGATCGCGCACCGCAGAGGCGTTCCGCCATGCAGCGTCGCTCGCGCGGCAGCAGGCCAACAAGCTGGAACTGCTGGCCAAGAACTGGGAGGCCGGCAATGCGGGCTGACCGTATCGAAGTGCGATTCCGCGCAGACCGCTGGCTCAAGGACCGGCGGCTGCGTGGGTGCGGTCCTGCTGCGCGCGGTGTATGGGTCGACCTGCTGTTCTACCTGCAGGCGCAGAATCGCCCTGGTGTGGCCCTGGCATCGATTGCCCGTATCTCGCGACACCGGTGCAGATGCGGGCCTGGTCCGCGAGCTGACGGCTGCCGGCGTGCTGCAGGGGTCTGACCGACAGGGGGCAGAGTTCACTTGGGCGCCGACGCACGCGGGGAAGAGGGGGGAGCCGATTCTGCTGCTGTCGGTAGCTGACGGAGCGTGCTGGTACTGCCCCGAGCTGGTGCGGGAGGCATATGTGCGTGAGAGGCGCACGGCAAGCATTCGGGGGCTGGTGCCCAAATGCCCTCCAATTGATCGCAATGGTGATATTGAAGCCCCGCCAGTTCAGGCGCCCGCCGATCCTGCTGCCGGTGCTCGCGCGTGCCTGGCGATGCGCATGTCGGGCATCAGCAGCACTACGCCAGGGCATCCCTCACTGCTGGCAGCAATAGCCGAAGGGGCGAGACCGGAGATGTTCGCTGAGGTGGCACGACAGGGGGCTGTAACGGGCAAGGGTTTCGCATGGGTAGTGGCAACGGTGAGGGGCCGACTGGTGGACGCCAATCGCGGTTCCGCGCGCGCGCGCGCGTTTGTCGGGGTGGCCGGTTGATGCCGGCAAGGGGGAATCGATGAGCAGGATCGTGACGACCGACGGCAGGATCGACTGGTTCCAGATCCTCACCGACTTGAATCGCCTGGGCGTGCCGGTGTCATCGGTGTCGCAGCAGACGAGAATCCCGAAGTCGACCATCCTCGGCTGGAAGCAGGGGGCAGAGCCCAAGCACGCAGATGGGGAGCTGCTGATCGACCTGTGGATCGGGCTGATCGGTAACAACCGGCACCAGGCGCCGAGGACGTCAAGCTGGCGTAGTATGGCGGCTCCAAGTCGCCCGGAGCCCGCCATGCCTACCCCGCGCCCACTGCGCCCCGTAGAAGACCAGAAAGAAATGCTTCCGGAAGGCCTGCGACAGAAGTGGGCTGAGCTGTTGGCCGCGCGGCGGACCGCACGAAATGACGGTGACGCCAAGGAGGCAGAGCGCCTGTGCCAGCATGGGCTCGGCTTTCTTTCCGCCTTGTTCATGACGAACCAGATCAGCCATATGGCTCGCGACGACCTGCGCGAGGCTCTGATCAATTCCTGAAGTTGGACCGGAGAGTGGGCCCCGAATCTACTCCGCGCCGATCGGAGGCAGAGTTAACCCAGAAGCCCCTGCAGCACGGGCAGCGCCTTTTGCCAGTTGGCCAACCCGGCATCGACCAGCTTCAGTGCAAGGCTCTTGGTCGCCTCGCCAGGCAGTTCCCGTAGCTGCTCCAGGAAGGTCTCCTTCACACTGGGGTCCAGGTCGGCTGTTTCTATCTTCGCAGCGATAAGCTGCTTGAGCTGGTCCTCGTGTACCTTGATGGTTACAACGCCAAGGATGGCGCCGAGTCCGCCATCATCAGCGAGGAAGTCCACGCCCTTCGCGGTTATCGCTGCACCCAGCGCGGCGTTACCCACTTCTTTGGGTCCGTGATAGATCGCCTCGATGAGGCCGTGCTGCTCAAGGTAGGCGATGTTGGGGGTTAGGTGATGCGGATTCTCCACGTGCTCATAGAGAAAATCGGCGTTTACCTGATTGGGATACACCTGGGCCAGGTGCTCCAGTATCCGTCGCTGCACATCCCTGTTGATCTTCATGCTTGATTCCCTTGGGTGGCGATGAGCCTATCCTAACTCTACGGGGCGGCCGCCCATGCCTCAGACGTTTCAGGGCTGGGTCGTCGCTAGAATCGATGCGTCAACAACGGAGGGTGCAATGGCGATCAAGGCGAGCGCGTTTGTGGTGGGAAAGGACTTGGACGTTCCGCTGGGGGGCTTGCTCCAATCAGAAGGCGTCTGGTACGTGCGGGCGCAGATCAAGACTGGCGATGCGCTGCTCGACGTAGCGATTGCGATCAGCGGGGAGAACCTCGGCGACACCTTGCAGCTCAACAACGCAGCCAGTTGCGTCCATCTCGCAGAAGGCCTGCGGGTTGAGTACCGGGTGTCGGACATTATCGGGGGACCTGGTAAGCCGCCGAACGGCGCGCTTGCCTGGTCTGTGGATGGCAAAGAGCAAGCGGTTTCGTTCAATGGTAGCTACGTTACGGCCGAAGGAACCGAGTCCAAAAAGTGCAGCAAGGAGCATGCGTTCTACTCGCTCAACTGGGGGGCGTGGCTCGTAGATGCGGAGGGCAAGGACGTGGCCCGCGAAGCTCTGTTCTTCAACCAGATCATCCAGGCCGGCCGCTGAGCCCATCGCCAAATAGTCGGGAATCCGCGTGGGATGGCTCTGCACACTGACCCAACACTCAGTGAAGGAGCCATCCCATGCCCGCACCCGACCTCAAGCCGCAGATCCCCGGGGAGCCGCTGAACGACGCCTCGACCGATCCCCAGGCCGCCCTGCGCGCCGAGCTGGAAGCCATTGCAGGGCTCAACGCCCCCGAGGTGATCGACGGCCTGGCCACGATGTCACGCAGTCGCAGCGTCTCGGCGCTGGTGCGATACGCTGATGAAGAGATGGGCTCCGTGGCAGAATCACTTCGCCGGAATAGCCCGGCGTTGAATGGAAGCAATCGTGTCTGAATATAATGCAGATGATGCCCGGGAAGATCGTGACGCCTCCCGTGGCTCTCACGAGGAATTGCTGAAATTTCTCGAAGGTCGCGTTCGTGAAAGGGCCAAGTTGGGCTTGAGTAGTTACGTGATGGGCCGACTGCCGAAGTACCCGGAAGCTACGTATGCCGCGGTTGCGATTGAACTGCAGCAGCGTGGGTTTGTGGTGACGGTCAGCGATCAAACGGTCACCGTGAACTGGTAATTCTGAAGTGCAGTGGGTAATGGGACCCGCTTCGGCGGGGTTCTTTTTGTCCGCTGGTGCGCTGGCCGCCTCAGCCTGCGCACTTGGTTGCTCTTGAAGCCCCGCCCAGCGCGGGGCTTTCTCGTTTCTGGAAATAGTCGGGAAACCGACCTCACGCAACGCCAACACTCATGGGCATCTGGCCCGAGGTGGCTCTCGGATACCTGCAGCAGAGACCAGATCCATCCGGTTCCGCCGAAGAGCCCGAACGCTGCTCCGAAGTAACCAACCCACTATTGGAAGTCACCTTCACTATCGATGAAACCGGCGGACGATGGAATCCACCACAGAACGGAGGCAAATCCCTTCGACAGAATTGCGGCGGCGGCAACCCAAGCGAGAAAGGTGAGTGCAAGCCCCACGGCCGCGGGTCGGTCGCGCTCGTTCTCGCGAGGGTACAGAGCAAGCCAAGAGGGGAATAGCCAGGCGGCCAGTTGCAGGTGGATCAAGGCCAACAGGCAGGCCACTCCCCCCACCATCAGGACCAACTGCACGACGTCCTGCATGACCTTCCCCTGGCTCGTTGACCGGGGCAGTGTAGCGCCACCCCCAGCGGGTCCGTTATCCGCGCCAGCGATCACGACTTAGCAAAAATTACCCACGAATCCCCGAACCCTTTGCGGCACAGGTTCGGAGACTCCTATTTCCGGCACCAGTTGTACGAAAAGCCCCGGCCTTGGTCGGGGCTTTTTGTTTGGGGCGGTGGCGCCGACCTATGGTCGGCGGCAGTCAGGTGCCGACCTCTCCAACGTAAGTCGGCTTCCCGGACGCTCACCGGCATCCTCCCTTCCGGAGCACATGCGACGTGTGCTATGAAGGCAAAGCCTTGCTTCAAGGTTCTTTCATGGATGGGAAAGATGACTGCGTTCGGGAGACGCGTCGCCGGTACGTTCGCGCACATTGGGGCGGCTGCAACCAGTAGGCTCAGGGCCGGTTCGGTACCGCTCTGGAGCTGCGCCCTTCTAGCCGGACTGTCCTGGCTTGCGCCGGCTTCGGCGCAGACAACGGTCCGCTACCTGCATACCGATGCACTGGGATCGGTCGTAGCCAAGACGGATGCCAATGGCAACGTCATCGAGCGGATGACGTACGAGCCTTACGGCGATGTCGTAGGTGCACCTGTTGCCAATGGGCCGGGGTATACAGGGCATGTGAGCGATGCCGCTACCGGGCTGAGCCAGATGCAGCAACGGTACATGGATCCTCAGTTGGGCATGTTCCTTTCCGTGGACCCGGTGACTGCACACGAAAAACCGGGATTATCGTTCAATCGATACAGGTACGCTGCAAACAACCCCTACCGATTCAATGACCCTGACGGTCGTCAGGAGCGCGCAGCCGAGCGACACAGTGACTCGGTAGCAAGCGATCCTGCTGCGTACAACACTTTTGGCCCCGCTGCGCTTGCGGTGACGTATGCCATGGTTCGAGCCACGCCCGTTGTCGGTCCTCTAGCCTCCTCCGCGATGACAGGCACAGTTGACGCTGCTCAACAGCCTAGGCCGCAACCTCCATCAGCCGCAGGGGCATCGCCATCTGCTTCAGTTGGTCCTCCAGCGCCTGCATCCTCTCCGAACTATGTAGTTTCATCAAACGGGACTTCATTCCCTGTGCCCCAGGGCTCTAGTGGACCCTCGCCAGTGACAAACCCGGGGGGCAAGCAAACCGGTGTCGCCTTCACAGGTGGGGCGGGGGGAGCCAATGGTCAAGTAGCAAGCATGCGGATGATGGACCCGTCGCCGCCAAGAGGAAATAGTCCTGGATATCCGGCAGGCTACATAAAATATGAGAACGCGGGTAAACAAGGTGTTGATCCGTACTCAGGGAAGACATTGCCCCATTCGAAGTCACACTTTCCAATCAAGTAGGACGACATTGGTCAGATGAGCGAGCATCGATCAGATTATCTTCAACATCTCAAGGGCAAGTGTGTGGCCTTAACCTTCGAGGATGAGAAGGTTAAGGTCGAGGCTGTCGATGGTTGGACCTTGCACATCTACAACGCTTGCACGCTCTCCGGCGATGTGCGAGCGCGCAGCATAGGGCGTAGCTTGCTCCGCTTGGAGTTGCTTGATTTCCTGTTCGATGACCTCGGCATGACCATAATATTTTCCGGGGACACTTATGTCACGGTCGACTTGACAGAAGGCGGGTACTCCGGTCCAGAGGCCATGCAATTGAACGGTCCCGACGGTACGATCGTCGTCTGGAGCTGAGCATGGTTGGCCGCGTGATCCATCTGCACGCTCTGTTGGTTGAGATTACATCAAGACACCATTGCCGCTTGCTCGCATCCGATCTGTGCTATCTGCCTACCCGTGAGCGCGAGTTGCTGTCGCAGAGCAGGCCGCTGGCAGGACGGCCTACACCGGAAAGGATGCGAAGGTGGTCCTGAACGGTGAAGGGAACGTCATAACTGCGATTCCAAGAAACAGCGATGGGTTGAGAGACCCGAACGTGAACTGAAATGACGCTGCCTATCGCCTCCCGTCTGCATTCTCTGTTGGTCGAAATCGCAGCGAAGCGCAGCTTTCAGTTGCCTCAAGAGGGCGTCGCACTCCTTGCCGAGCACGACCGCGAGTTGCTGATTGATGCATTGTTGCAAGAGTTCTCGGAAACCGGGCTGGGATCTGATGATGAGCCTAATCAACGAGGCGTCGAGATCGAAGAGATCATCGATTTGGTCGGCTCTATCTCCGATCAGACTGATTCATCCAGGGGCTGAGGAGTCGTTGATTTGGAGTATGAGCGGCTGCTCGCAGTGGCCGATCCAGTTGGCAAGCGGGCAGCAGATGGCTGAATTGGCGAGTGGACGCGGCACGGTGACACGCGGTGCCGCGACGAAGCAACCCCATGGCCATGTGCCTGGCGTGACTAATGCCGACGGCACTCCTTGGTTTCCGATAAAACAGCGAATCCGACGCCACGGCTTCACTGGCAACCTGGCCCCTGTAGAGTTTGAACGGCGCTACGCGCAAAGCGGCTCATGAATGTCTACGGAAGTCTGGCCGGTCCAGATGGATTCAAGGAGACCTCCGTTCGTGTGAGCAGTGAAAAGACAGGTACTCGAATTCGCGAGGTAATCAAGGTTCGTTTCAGGGAGAAATAGGAGAGGGTCCAATGCATGGCGATAAATCAGAACTCTTTCGCGCCTACGTTGAAGGACGGCAGAAAGTTATATTTCCTTGGTCACTATCAATCGTAGATTGCTTTTTTGTTAGTGGGGCTTTCCTGAAGTTTGGCGATTCGGGGTCTGTGGCGTTGTCAAGAATATCGGCCAACGTTACGCAAGTTGCGCCGGTGAATATTGTTGATGCTTATGATCTGTACGATATTGATACTGAAGCCAATGGTCTTGAGGTTGTGCTCTTGCATGAGCCTTCGGGATCTGCGTGCTATTGGGACGTCCATGAGAGATTTGTGTTGGCTGTTGGGGGAAGGGGCTTTTTAGAGTTGGCGCGACCTTATCCAAGCGACATCGAGAGACATCGCTACATTGAGGCAATGCTTCACTTGGAAGATATCGAGTGCAATGAATCGGCAGAGGCGATCTACGAAGCTCTTTCCGCAACGTCCTTCGCCGGCTTGACCTGATGCTGTTCGGTGCCGTTGATGCAGGGCGGTATCAAGAAGCAAGCGCAACACGTGATCTGAATTCAGCGATCTCTTTGTCCAGCACTTCGGCGGGTGTCTTCCAGCCCAGCGTCTGACGTGGCCGTGTGTTCATGAGCATCGCAACGTGGTTGAGATATTCGTGGCTCGCGCTCGACAGATCAATGTCCTTGGGCAGGAACTGCCGAAGCAACCCGTTGGTGTTCTCGTTGCTGCTGCGCTGCCAGGGCGCGTGTGGATCAGCAAACCACACGTCGATATCCAGGCGGTCCATCAGCTCTGGGTAGCACGTCAGCTCCTTGCCTCGGTCGTAGGTCAAACTGGTACGCATGGATTCAGGCAGCTTCTTCATTTGGCGACTGAAGCCCTCCAGTGCCGCGTCAGCGGTGCATCCGTCCATCTTGCAGAGGATCACAAAACGCGTCTTTCGTTCGACCAGTGTCCCTACGCAGGAGCGATTGAAAGCCCCCTTGATCAAGTCGCCTTCCCAGTGGCCAGGAACCAATCGTTGCTGCACTTCTTCCGGGCGATGCACGATACGCAGCTGCTCTGGAACCCATGTCGGCTTGGCTGCCGTCGTACGGCGCAGCCCCCGCGTCGGCTTGCTCTGCCGAAGCGCTTCCACCAGCTCTTTCTTCAGCCCTCCGCGCGGGTGGGTATAGATGCTGGCGTAAATAGTTTCGTGGCTGACGCGCTGGCTGGAATCGTCCGGGTGCATGTCGCGAAGCTTGGCAGCAATCTGCTGGGGCGACCACCGATACAGCACCAAGTGATCACGAACAAACTGAGACAGCTCGCTGCCCTCGATAACCCTGCGACGCCGGACAGAGCGTAGCCGGCGCGCGCGATAGGCTTTACCGGCCTCGGTGGCGCTGTACGCCGCCGCACCTTGCCGGGCCACCTCGCGGCTCAGGGTCGAGGGACTGCGCCCCAAGCGCTTGGCGATGGATCGCATGCTTTTGCCGTCCTGGATCTCTATCTGGACAACGGCGCGTTCTTCCGCGCTCAAATGGTTGTAATGCCTGGACATGCTGACACCCTACTGGTTAGTGGGTGTTGCACTTGGAAAATGAGTCTAAGCAGTCTTGAGGGTTTCATCCCGGTTGAACCTTATCGGTGAATTCACCGGACGCGGTACGTTACTTCCGTAGAGCATGGCTGGCTCTGCGTCCGCTGGTCCCTTCGGCACCGCTGTCTCCCGGAAAACCCAACCAACCCCTTCACGCGAATATAGGAATTGCCAACGGTTATTTAAGCGTGGCGACGTGACGTGAAACAGTGGGCCTTCGTTCACGGTCACCCACGGAGTCCGCCCACCCATGTCCACCGCCCGTTCCGCGTCGCCGTTGAAGGTTTTCGGCGCGACAGCCTTGTCCGCCATGCTGCTGCTGGCCGCGCCGCTCGTTTCCTCAGCGGCGGACAGCGGCTCTCCCCTGCGGACCTACCTGGCCGCCAAGCGTGAGGCCATCCAGGCGCAGTCCGCGCAACCTGCCGCGCCCACCGCGATCCACGCCAAGGTCACGGCCGAAAGCCGCTCCGGCGTACGTCGCTTGCGCATCGGGCCCACGGGCGAATTCCAGTACATCAGCGATAGTGGCCGCAACTACGCCGGTTACAACCTGGGCGCCGGTTCCTGGGACTCGCTGGTCGGCACCTTGGCCAGCTCGGTTGCCGATGAGTACATCGTGCAGGCGGCCGAGCAGAATGTCCCGCTTGATGCGCTGGACGTGGTGTTCACCAGCATTCCCGAACGCAAGAGCGAGAGCCTGGCGTACCCGAACAATCTCTCCTATGTGGCCTACATCGATTCGCCCGCCACCGACGCGCAGCTGCAGGCGCTGAAGCGCGCGGTGCACGAAAAATCCTCGGCCATCGATCTGGTAACGCGGCCTCAGCAGGTCAGCCATGCCGAAGTCGAGTACATCCATAGCGATGCGGTGCGCGACCCCAAGCTGCCGCCCGGTCTGCGCGATTTCATCACCGAGGAAAAGCGTCCGGCGGTGCTGGCCAGGCAGGCCAAGCCGGCCTCTGGCAAGGACAACCCGGCAGAGCCGCAAACGCTCGTTGCGCGCGCCCATGTCGAGCCACGCACCGGCCTGCGTCGGGTCTTCCTGGGCAAGGACGGCTATCACCAGCAGCTGCACGACAGCGCGCCCGGCCTTCTCGGCTATGGACTGGCACCGACCGTGGAAGAGCACCTGCTCGGCGTGACCGGTACCTGCCTGACCCACATCTTCGAGGTGCAGGCCGCCGCACGGAATGTGCTGTTGGATTCGCTGGAGCTAACGGTTGATGGTCAGCTGAGCCCGCGATTCGGGCGCAACATCCGCTCGCCGGCACGCTATAGCGACATCCGTTACAAGGTGCGGATTGAATCGCCGGCATCGGAACAGGAGATCGACGCGCTGCGCCAGTCGGTCGAGGCGACGTGCCCGCTCTACAACCTGGTCAAGGACGAGCAGAAGCTCGAAGGCAGCATCGTCCGCGGCGCCTACGCCGAAGCGACGAACCAAGCGCGATAACGCACGCCGCGATCCATCCGGCAGTGCCATTCAGCCATCACCTGGGGATATTCGATGAGTCGAACGCTTCGTTCGCAGTTGACCGCGACACGCCCGCACCATGCCCTCCACGGGCCCCGTCCTCGTCGCGGTCGGTTGGCCTTCGCGTTGTGCACCCTGCTTGCGCCGGCAGCGTACGCTGCCGAGGAAACGGGCGCAGTGGCTGGGCAGTCGCAGGGTTCGAATGCCCGCCTGCTGGACAAGGTATCGGTGCTGGGCTCGCAGATCGCCGGGGGCGGCGCGCAGGCCGCGCTGCCGGTGGTCGCGGTGGACCGCGAGCAGATCGACGCCACGGGGGCGACCAACGGCAACGAGCTGTTCCGCAGCCTGCCGCAGTTCGGTGATGTGGCCGTCAGCGAGAAAGGCACCACCAACGCAGGGCGAAACTCCAATGTCGCGCGTGGTGACGTGGGCTCCATCAACCTGCGCAACCTGGGCGCCAAGTACACGTTGCTGCTGATCAACGGTCGGCGCACGGTGCAGCACCCGATCAGCAACAGCGGTGACGACACGACCTACAACGCCAATGCCATTCCGACCTTCGGCCTGGAGCGCGTCAACCTGCTGCTGGACGGTGCGGCGTCCATCTACGGGTCCGATGCCGTGGCGGGCGTGGTCGACCTGGTAACGCCGAGCAACCTGCCCAATGGCGGGGGCATCAAGCTGAACTACGGCAAGGTGGCTGATGGGCATCGCGAAGACATCTCGCTTGATGGCTATTTCGGCAGTGATTTCGCGCAGGGGCGCGGCAATATCTCGGTGCTGTATGGCGTTTCCAAGCGCACGGCGCAGCGCAATTCAGATGCATGGTTCACCGCTACTGATGGCCGCCGTCCCCTCGGCGATGGCACCAGCGTGCCGGATCCAGACGGCACCTCGGGCTTCAGCACACGAACGCCGTGGGGTCATTTCGATACCTATGCCGGTAGCCGGCGCACCGGCAGCTGGCACGTGGATCCAGCCAGCGGCGCGCTGGTGTCAGGCGCGGTACCGACGCGCTATCACTACGATTCGGCGGCCGAGCCGGGCATCACCTCGGCACCGGCCATCAACAAGGGAAATGTTTTCGCCAGTGGACGCTTCGATGCCACCGATACCCTGCAGCTGTTCGGTGAGCTGGGTTACTACCGGGCGACTTCCGAATCCTGGGTGAGCAGCGAGTCGGGCTTCGGTGGTGACGGCTTCCTGCTGCATATCCGGCCGGACGCCTATTGGGTACCGGACGCCCTGCGCGGCGCCGAGGCGATCCGGCTGCTCAACTACCAATTCGCGGATTCAGGTATTCGCCGGGTCAAGGTGGATAACGATCAGTCGCGTGTACTGCTGGGCGTGCGCGGTTGGACCGACGGCGGCTGGAACTGGGAAAGCGCGCTGCTGTATTCGCGCGCACGCAGTACCGACACGCAGCAGGGCGGACTGACCGATGCCTTCGTTACTGCGGTGAACCGTACCGATGCCGGTGCCTACAACCCCTTCAGTGGCGGCGATCCGGCCAGCATCCGGCTGGGCGATGCCACGCCCTACGATACCGCCGCGTTCATTGGCGAGGCGACCCGCGAAGGCACCACGGAGCTGGCGCTGTGGGATTTCAGGATCAACCGTTCCGATCTGTTTACCTGGTACGCCGGTGACATCGGCCTGGCGGCGGGTGTCGAGTACCGCTACGAAAGCCGTGAGGATGACCGCGACGAGAACATCGATGGCAGTCGTCCCTATACGGACTGGTATACCGGTACGGTCGCGGCCAGCAACTTCTTCACCCATAGTCCCCGGCCCGATGTCCGCGGCAGCCGCAACGTAAAGTCGGCGCTGATCGAGCTCGCCGTGCCGCTGGTTTCGCCCGCGCAGGGCATACCGCTGGTGCAGTCACTGGACCTGCAGCTTGCCGGCCGCTGGGAGGACTACAGCGATGCCGGCAAGGTGGCCAAGCCGAAGCTGGCCGCGGCCTGGAAAGTAAATGACAGCCTGTTGCTGCGCGGCTCGGTCAGCGGCGGTTTCCGCGCACCGGGACTGGAACTGGTGAACTCCCCGCCGACCTACGGGTTTGGCTTCAACAACGATGCGATCCGCTGCCACGCGCTGATCACCAAGGGCGCCCAAACCGACTACAGCGCCTGCTTGAATGCCTACAGCAGTGGCTCCTCGGTCAAGCCGTCGGTGAGCGCGGTGACTTCATACGGCGATGACGTGAAGCCGGAAACCACCCGGCAGTCGTCCTGGGGCGCGGTGTTCGAGCCGCAGTTCCTGCCCGACTCGCTGGGCTCGATCAGCCTGAGCGTGGATGCCTGGCGGGTGCAGGTAGAGAATCCGATCAATACCCTGGGTGAGGAGCTGTTGTACGACGCGTATCTGCGCGTGGTGGAAGGCAGCAGCAACCCGAACGTGGTGCGCGCGGCAGTGACGGCGGAGGACACTGCGCTGTTTGCAGGCTCCGGTCTTGCGCCTGCAGGCGTGGTGACGCACGTGTACAACCGCTATCAGAATCGTCGGCCACTCACCGCGTCAGGTGTGGATTACAACTTCACCTGGCGCCTGCGCGAAACGGCCTGGGGCAATTTCGCATTCCTGCTCAGTGTCAGCCAGCTCAAGGAATATACCCAGCAGAAGCCTGCCGAGGTGCAGCAGGTGGCCGCCGCGATTGCCAATGGCCAGTTGAACATCATCGCCCCAGACCTGGGCGCGGCCAACGAGGTCGGCATCAATGGGGCCAAGCCGGAATGGCGGGCCAGTGCGACCTTGATCTGGAACCTGCAGGACTGGACGGTCCGCTTGCGCGACGACTATATCGACAGCGTGACGGCCGGCGCCTATTCCGACCGCACCCCGTTCGTGGTGGGCTCGACCCAGCGCTGGGCGTTGTCGGTCAAGAAGGATTTCAACAGAGGCCGCCTGAAGGGAACGGCCGTGGAAGTGGGGGCGCGAAACCTGTTCAACGAAGAGCCGCCGCTGAACGCCACCGGCAGCTACCTGAGCGCGCTGCACGAAACCTACGGACGCTACGTCCACCTCGGTATCTCCAAGAACTGGTGACCTGCATGAAGACGCACACGCTTGCCTCTGTCCTTGTTGCCAGCCTGCTCGCGGTGGCGTGCAGCCCGCAGGATAAGCCTGCGGCGGAGACCTCCCCTGCGGCGACCACGGCGCTGGATTTCAAGAGCGAGCACGCTGAGTGGGTGCATGAACGCGCCGCGGACCTGGGCAAGCCGGATGGGTGGACCAGCCTGATCGGGCTGCATTGGATCGCAGCGGGAACGCAGAGCGTAGGCGGCGCTGAAGGAAACGCCATCCGCCTGGCGATCGCACCGGACCGCCTGGCCGAGCTGGAGCAGCGCGCTGATGGGCTGTACGTCAGGCCGGTCGATGGGGCACTGATCACCGCCGATGGCAAGCCGGTGCAGGGGGAGGTGCGGCTGGAACCAGAAGGGAAGGGTGGTGGCACCAAGCTGTCCTATGACCAGGGCAAGGGGCAGATCACCGCGATCAAGCGCGGGCAGCGTCTGGCCCTGCGCGTGCGCCATGCCGATGCACCGGCGCGCCGGCATTTCGGGGGGCTGGACTTCTTCCCGGCCGAGCAAAGCTGGCGTGTGCAGGCGCGGTTCGTGCCACACCCGGCCGGCAGGACGCTGCCGATCGTGAACGTGCTCGGCGAGGTCGCGGATACTCCGAATCCGGGCTATGTGGTATTCGAGAAACAAGGGCGTGAATGGCGGTTGGAAGCCCTCGGCGATCCGACGAAAAGCTTGAACCTGATGTTCCAGGACCAGACCACCAACCGCCAGACCTACGGGGTGGGGCGCTACCTGCGCACCGATGCGGTCGCGGCAGACGGCACGGTCACGCTGGATTTCAATCGCGCCTACAACCCGCCGTGTGCCTATACGGACTTCGCCACGTGCCCGTTGCCGCCGCCGGAAAACCGTCTGGCCCAGCAGGATGGTGACCGGCAGCGCGTGCGGCTGGCGGTGTTGGCGGGCGAGAAGAAGTACGCCCTGGCGCAGCACTGACTTCCTTGGTGCCAACGCATGATTGGCTACGGGCGGAAATCACCCACTCATCCGCACCCGATTCCGCCCGTCGGCCTTGGCCTGATACAGCGCCTCGTCCGCACGTGCCACCAGCTGTTCCAGCAACCTCGCATCGCTGCCCGGCAGGGCCTCGCCCATGGCGCCGCCCACGCTGACCGTTACCTCGATGCGCAGGCCGCCCACGTGCACCGGCGCGCCGGAAATCGCGCTGCGCAGGCGTTCGGCGGTGGCGGGCACTTCATCAGCGGTCGGTGCCGCCAGCAGCGCGATGAACTCCTCCCCGCCAAAGCGCGCGAACAGGTCACGTTCACGCAGTGCCTCGCGGCAGCGGCGAGCAACCACTTTCAGCACTTCATCGCCGATCGGGTGACCGTGGGTGTCGTTGATCTTCTTGAAATGGTCGACGTCCAGCATCAACACCGCGACCGAGCGGCCGGTTGCCTCGCGCGCGGCGATGATCTGCGCGGAGCGCTCTTCGAAGTGCCGCCGGTTGGGCACGCCGGTCAGCGGGTCCGATGAAGCCAGGCGCCGCAGTTCGGCCGCCATCAGCAGGTCCGCGGTGATGTCGGTGAACAGCCAGATGCGGCCCTGCTCGCCATCGCCGCGCACCGGATGGGTATCCACCTCGAAGGTGCGCTCCCCCATCACCCAGTGCAGCGTCGTCGCAAAATTCAGGTTGCCCACCTGGGCGGCGTAAGCCTGCTCCAGCGCTTCATGGTTGTCGCAGCGCTGCCGCAACGCCCGCATCGGGGCAACGAGGTCAACGGCGCGATGTCTGCCGGGCTTCTGCCCCAGCAGTTCGGCGGCGCGCTGGTTTATCACCGTGCCCAGTCCATCGCCGTCGACCAGCACGATGCCCGCAGGAACACTTTCCACCAGATCGATGAACTGGTTGCGCACGACGATGTCATGCACCGCGCCGCGTCGCGCCGAGAGAAGCTGCGCCACACTGGGGCCCAGCAATCTCATCGAGGCAGCGGACTGCTCGGGGCTGGCACCGGTCTTCCAGAGCAGCAGCAGGCCGCTCGATGGGGCGTCGTCCGACGGTGCAGGGATGAACAGCACGCTGCCCGCAGGACCCCCCAGCGCGGTAAGAATGGACGTTGGCAAGCGGAAGCGCGAGGCGTCCACCGGCTGATCATTCCAGGGGTGTTCCAGCATGCCACTGCGCGCGAGATTGAAGCCGGAGAACGAGGTCACCGGGAAGCCGGTCGACCATGTTACGCGGCCGTCGGTCTGCACCTCAACCACGATTGCCAGGTCGGCCCCGGACGCGCTACGTGCAAACTGGCTCAAGCTGACCAAGGCGTCGCTGTCGGCCATGTTCAACGGGCCGTCCGATCCAGCCGCTGTTGGAGGATCCGGGTCATTTCATCGGGCGCGGTCATGTGCGGAAGATGGCCCGATGCCTCGATGATGTCGAGGGTTGCCCCCTCGATGGCCTGGGCCAGCCAGTGACTGACGGCCACTGGCACGGCGACGTCGACCGAGGTCTGGACCAGGTGCACCGGGCGCGAAACCTGCGCCGCCAGTGCTCGGACATCCGAGGTGAAAATGGTGCGGGAGGTATTCAGCGCGATATCCGGACGCATCCGGAACAAGGCATTGGAAAAATCGGCGATGACCTCGCTGTCATCCACGCCGACCACCATCGGGGCGAAGCCGGCCACCCACGCCTGGTAATTCGCGCTCATGCTGTCGAACAGGTTTTCCAGGTCGTCCGGCTTGAACCCACCGGTGTAACCGTCGTCATCCAGATAACGCGGCGATGCCCCGATGAGCACCATGCGCTCGAACAGCTCCGGCCGCGCGATGGAGGCAAGCGCGCCGATCATCCCGCTCATGGAGTGCCCGATATAGGTGCAGCTCTGCACGTCCTGCTCGTCCAGGATATCCAGCAGATCGTCGGCATAGCCGGCCAACGAACCGTGCCGTTCGAAGTCGTAGGTTTCCGTGCCACGGGGGCCGGAGCCGGCGAGATCGAATGAAATGACCTCGAACCGCTGTTCGAACCACGGACGCAGGGCGGACCACGCGTTCTGGTCGGTGCCAAAGCCATGCGAAAGGACCGCGATGGGCTTGCCTGCACCGCTGCGGCGGCCGTTGAACCTTTCAAGACTTCCCACGACAAGGCACCCATGGCGTTTCGCAATTGGCGATAGTAGGCCACGGGAGAGCGGGGGTCCATTACGCCGGGGGCTCGACGGGTGCGGCTTTCGCCCGACGCGCCGAGCACCGGTGGTTCCGGGTCGATGGGTTGAGCAGAGAAGTGCGGCTGCGCCAACAGGATTGGCATGCCGGTGAACAGTGGTCCGGCGTCCGGTCTCAGGCCGCGCGTGCCGCGAAAAATGCATCCGGACCCAGCCGACCCATCCCGAATACCAGTTGCCGCAGGTAACCGCCCATCGCGCCCGCCGCGATGCCCAGCAGCGCCCGCCGCGCCACGCCGATGATCGGTCCGGCTTGCCCGCGCAGCCACGGCAGGGTGGCCAGCAACTGCGACCCCAGCAGCAGCGCCAGCACGTCCAGGCCCAGCGCATCCACCACCGGCAGCAGCGGTAGCAGCTCCGGATTGCAGGCCACCAGCAGCGCGAACATCGTGGTCAGCAGGAACAGCATGCGCTTGCCCGCAGGGGAAGTTGTCCAGCGGAGGATGCGTGACATGAGCGACATGGCGGGGCCTGATTGGCGGTTGACCGACAGTGTAACGTCGGGGTCGGCCCCTTCGCCTGCTACAGTCCGCAGAACCCCACGGGGAAGGAGTCCTGTATGAAGATCGCCGTGTTCAGCGCACGCCCTTACGATCGCCGCTCGTTGGATGAAGCCAACCAGCAGCGAGGGTCGGGCCCAGCTTTCGAATTCCAGTATTACGACGCCACGCTGGACGTCCACACGGCCACCCTGGCGCAGGATTGCGATGCGGTCTGTGTGTTCGTCAACGACCGTCTGGACGCTTCAGTGCTGCAGGCATTGCATGCAATGGGGGTGCGCGCGGTGCTGCTGCGCTGCGCCGGTTTCAATAATGTCGACCTCGCCAGCGCCGAAGGCCTGGGGTTCTTTGTCGCGCGCGTGCCAGCCTATTCGCCCGAGGCCGTCGCCGAGCACACGCTGGCGTTGATCATGACGCTCAACCGCCAGACCCACCGGGCGTACAACCGGGTGCGGGAGGGCAACTTCATGCTTGAAGGCCTGCTGGGTCGCACCCTGCATGGCAAGACAGCAGGTATCGTCGGCACTGGAAAAATCGGCCTGGCGACCGCGCGCATCCTGCACGGCATGGGCTGCATCGTGCTCGGCCATGACCCTTATCCGTCGCCGGATTTCGTCGGGCTGGGTGAGTGCGTGCCGCTGCAGGAACTGCTGGCACGTTCGGATATCGTCTCCCTGCACTGTCCGCTCACGCCGGATACCCGGCACCTGATCAACGATGATTCGCTGGCGCTGATGAAGCGCGGCGCGATGCTGGTCAATACCTCGCGCGGTGGGCTGGTCGACACCGATGCGGTGATCCGCGCGCTGAAGTCGCGGCAGCTGGGGCACCTGGCCATCGATGTGTACGAGCAGGAAAGTGCGCTGTTCTTCCAGGATCGCTCCGGACAGATCATCGACGACGATGTGTTCCAGCGCCTGATGACCTTCCCCAATGTGCTGGTCACCGGCCACCAGGGCTTTTTCACCGCCGAGGCGCTGCGGGAAATCGCCGAGACCACGCTGGGGAATCTCCAGCATTTCGCTGCCGGCACCGACTGTCCCAACAAGGTAGCCAAGGCGTAACAACGGTCTTCATGCGCGCACCCGCCGGGCATGCCCGGCACCACCCTGGGAAGGCGGACCATGTGGCAACAGAATTACGATCCGCTGGGTAACCCCGATCTGTCGGCGCTGCTGGCCGCGTTGCCTGTGCTGGTATTCCTGCTGGCTTTGACCGTGCTGCGGCTGAAAGGGCTGACGGCTGCGCTGCTGGCCGTCGTGGTGTCCGTACTGGTGTCCGCGCTGGTGTTCGGAATGCCGGTCGGCACCATCGTGGGTGCGGGACTGCTGGGTATCGCCAATGGCGTGTTCCCGATCAGTTTCATCGTGCTGATGGCGGTGTGGCTGTACAAGCTCGCCATCCGCAGCGGCAAGTTCGAGGTGATCCGCGGCAGCATCGCGACGATCTCCGAAGACCAGCGCATCCAGGTGCTGCTGATCGCGTTCTGCTTTGGTGGATTCCTGGAGGGCGCGGCCGGCTTCGGCGTGCCGATCGCCATCTGCGCCGCCTTGCTGGTGGAGCTGGGTTTCCGCCCGCTGAAGGCGGCCATGCTGTGCCTGCTGGCCAATGGCGCAGCCGGTGCGTACGGGGCCATCGGCATTCCGGTGCTGGTAGGTGCACAGCAGGGCGGGGTCAGTCTGGATGCGATGTCGCTGATGCTGATGGCGCTGGTGCAGGTGATCGCGCTGCTCTCGCCGTCCATCCTGGTGCTGATGCTGGATGGCTGGCGCGGCGTGCGCGAGACCTGGCCGGTGCTGCTGGTGGTGGGTGCGGTGTTCAGCGGCGTTCAGACGGCCGTGCTGTACCTGCTGGGGCCGGAGCTGGGGGACATCATCGGGCCGCTGGCGGCGATGGCCGCGCTGGCCGGCTTCATGCAGGTCTGGCGGCCCCGCCGGATTTACCGCGAAGCGGATACACCGCCCGGGCCGGTACAGCGCTACACCTTGAAGGAGGTGCTGCTGGCGTGGTCGCCGTTCTACATTCTTACTGGCGCCATCCTGCTGTGGAGCCTGCCGGCGTTCAAGGCGCTGTTCGCCGCCGGTGGGGCGCTGGCCAGCACCGTCCTGCTCCTGCCGATCGGCCTGCTGGATGCCCGCGTGCAGGAACTGCCGCCGCTGGTGGTCAATGTGCATACGCTGCCGGCCGTGTGGAATGTCGGCTGGTTGAATGCTTCAGGTACCGCCATCCTGGTGGCCGCGGTGCTGACTGTCCTGCTGTCGCCCAAGCTCAACCTGCGCATGGCCGGTGAGGAGTTGGCGCAGGCCGGCCGGGAGATGTGGAAGCCGCTGGCCACGGTGTCACTGGTGATGGCGGTGGCCTATATCACCAATTATTCCGGAGCCTCGTCCACCATCGGGCTGGCGCTGGCGCAGACCGGTGGCGTGTTCCCGCTGCTGTCGCCGGTGATCGGCTGGATGGGCGTGTTCATCACCGGCTCGGTGGTCAACAGCAATACCCTGTTCGCGCATCTGCAGGCGGTTACTGCCGCGCAGATCGGAGTGCCTGAAGCCCTGTTGGTGGCAGCCAACACGGCCGGCGGGGTGATGGCCAAACTGGTGTCCCCGCAGTCGATCGCCATCGCCGCCGCAGCGGTCAAGCTGGTGGGGCAGGAATCGGCGATCATGCGCACCACGCTCGGCATCAGCCTGGGCCTGCTGGCTTATGTATGCCTGTGCACGTGGGGGCTGTCGGTGTTGCTGGGGTAGGGGGGCGCCTCTTGGCGACCGAAAAGCGTGCATTTCGCAATTTTTCTCATGTACGGCGATGACGTCAGGCCACACGATGAACGTGCTGGACGCAGCTCCTCCGGCCGGTGGCGGCCCCTTCTCTCGAGGGCGTCGCCACCGTTTCAGCCTGTCATTGGGCAACGGCGGAAGTGTGGCGTCCTCGTCCTCACAGGGGGGCGTCTGCATGGGGTCATGCCCATCCGCCGTATTTTTTTTCATCTGGTTGGTTGCCCTGCTTGGGGGCAAGGGGTAGGGTGCCTGGGGGAAGAGCGTGACGACCAACGGTCGTCACCCACCAGAGCGGCAGTCGTCGCGCACAAGGGCGGCGGTCGGCATCCATGGGGTGCGCTTTTCGGGCCACCTGTGCCCTGCGACAGGCGGCTGCGACAACGTGTCGCAGGCCGAAAACGTCGAAAACTGCGTCAGATCAATGTCAATGGCTTTCTTAAATGGGCAGTGACGGCCTAAACTTGAAAGGCTGACTCTTCCCCCGTTCTCCGAACCCGTCGATCCTTGGCAGGTCGGGCCGGCTTTTGCCGGACTGGGCAGGGCGGGGTGGCATTCCCTCGCAATTGGATCGACCGATGATTCCGTTGAAAACCCTTGGACGCTTCTTGCGTCCGGGCCTGCTGTTCGCACTGGCGGTGTTCCTTACCGGCTGCAACACGGCCATCCTGAACCCGAAGGGCCAGATCGGCCAGGATGAGAAGACCCTGCTGATCACGGCTGTCGTGCTGATGCTGCTGGTCGTCGTCCCGGTCATCATCATGACCCTGACGTTCGCCTGGAAGTACCGCGCTTCCAACACCAAGGCCCGTTACGAGCCGAACTGGTCGCATTCCACCGCGATCGAAGTGGTGGTCTGGTCGATCCCCTGCATGATCGTGCTGGTGCTGGCCGTGCTGACCTGGCGGTCTTCCCACGCGCTGGACCCGTATCGCCCGATTGAATCGGACGTCAAGCCGGTCGTGATCGAGGCCATCTCGCTCGATTGGAAGTGGCTGTTCGTCTATCCGGAAGAAAAGATCGCCGTGGTCAACGAGATCAAGTTCCCGGTCAACACCCCGCTGAACTTCAAGATCACCTCCGATACCGTGATGAATGCATTCTTCATCCCGCATCTGGGCAGCATGATCTACTCGATGGCCGCCATGGAGACCAAGCTCCACCTGATCGCCAACGAGACCGGTGAGTTCCCGGGCATGTCCTCGCATTACAGCGGTGCCGGCTTCGCCAAGATGCATTTCACCGCCCATTCGGTCACCGAACCGGAGTACCGCGCGTGGGTGGATCAGGTGCGTGCCGAGCAGGGCAACAGCCTGAACAAGGACACCTTCCGTGCGTTGGGCGAAGAGCGCAACTCCGACTGGCATCCGGTGACCTACTACGGTCAGGTGGAAGAGGGCCTGTTCGACTGGGTCATCGCCAAGCACATGGGTGACAACAAGCACTACGGCATGAAGCACGCCCATGCCGGTGCTGCGGCGGCCGACGCGGGCTCGCAGGAAGACCATGAGGGCCATGCGCCGATGGACGACCACGAGTCCAAGGCGTCTGGCGAGAACCTCGACGCCAACACCAACCACGACGAGCACGCGGGCCACGCCGGCCACGAGGGCTCGGGAGAATGAACATGCTGGGTAAACTCTCTATTGAGTCGATCCCCCACGATCCGATCGTCCTGACGACGTTGATCGGCGCGATCCTTGGTGGCCTGGGCGTTGTCGCCCTGATCACCAAGTTCAAGCTGTGGGGCTATCTGTGGAAGGAGTGGTTCACCTCGGTGGATCACAAAAAGATCGGCGTGATGTACCTCATCGTCGCCTTCGTCATGCTGCTGCGTGGTTTCTCC
>NZ_JBJDOQ010000027.1:36884-37659 GCF_044901215.1 Stenotrophomonas sp. NPDC078853
GTTCGTGAACTCGCTCAGCTTCTGGCTGTTCGTGTCCGGTGCGGTGCTGATCATGCTGTCGCTGTGGATCGGTGAGTTCGCCGCCACCGGCTGGCTGGCATTCCCGCCCTTGTCCGGCATCGAGTACAGTCCAAGCGTCGGCATGGACTACTACATATGGGGACTACAGGTAGCAGGCCTGGGCACCACGCTGAGCGGCATCAACTTCTTCATCACCATCCTGAAGATGCGCACGCCCAGCATGAAGCTGATGCAGATGCCGATCTTCACCTGGACCGCGCTGATCACCAACATCCTGATCGTCGCCGCCTTCCCGGTGCTGACCATCACCCTGGTGCTGCTGACCCTGGACCGTTACCTGGGCACGCATTTCTTCACCAATGACGGTGGCGGCAACGCCATGCTGTACATCAACCTGATCTGGATCTGGGGCCACCCGGAAGTCTATATCCTGGTGCTGCCGGCCTTCGGCGTGTTCTCCGAAGTGATCGCCACGTTCTCGCGCAAGGCGCTGTTCGGCTACAAGGGCATGGTGTATGCCACGGCCGCCATCGGCGTGCTGTCCTTCATCGTGTGGCTGCACCACTTCTTCACCATGGGCTCGGGTGCCAACGTCAATGCCTTCTTCGGCATAACGACGATGATCATCTCCATCCCCACCGGTGTGAAGATCTTCAACTGGCTGTTCACCATGTTCCGCGGTCGCGTGCACTTCACCTCCCCGGTGCTGTGGACCATCGGCTTCATGATCACCTTCGTCATCGGCGGCATGACC
>NZ_JBJDOQ010000028.1:0-33103 GCF_044901215.1 Stenotrophomonas sp. NPDC078853
CTCGGTGGGCGCGAAACGAGGCCCGCAGGAGCGGCTCTTGCCGTCCCCCAACAACCCCTCCCGCCCGGCCCAATCCCGATACTCAGCGGCCCCCGGCGACCCACCACGAGGGGCTCAGCCGTTCGCTGCAATGCCCGTCAGTTGCCCCACTGCGGCATCGGCATCGCATCCACCGGGATCGGCGAATCCAGATCGTCCTTGCCGCGCGCATGCTTGCCACGCAGATCGTTCTCGATCTGGTAGTTGCGGCGCTGCAGCCACGCATCACGCACCAGAGCGTACTCGTCCACCGCGCTGGAACGGATGTCATCAGCGGCCAGCAGCTGCGAACGCGCGTCCACCAGCTGCAGGCCCTGCAGGCCGATGCGCACCTTGTCTTCTTCGATCTGGCGGATCGGCGAAAGCGGAATGTCGCCGGCCAGGCCGAACACATCACGCACGGTACGCGGCCCGAAGAACGGCAGTTCCACGTAGCGCGACGGACGCCAGCCCCACGCACCGAGCGTCTGGCCGAAGTCTTCCTTGCGGTTGGCGATCATCGCCTTGCTGGCCGGATCGAACAGGCCGCCGATGCCCAGCGTGCTGTTCATCAGGAAGCGGCCCATGGTGTCCCAGGCATCGTCCGGACGGCCCTGCAGGAACTGGTTGACGATGGTCACCGGCGAGCGGATGTTGCTGAAGAAATTACTCACACCGGTGCGTGCGAAGCGCGGCACCACGTTGGTGTAGGCCGTGGCCAGCGGACGGGCGATGGCGTTGTCCACCACCACGTTGAAGCGATGCACGCGGCGGTTGAGCGGTTCCCACGGATCGTAGGCGGCTGCGGATCCACCGCTGACCCCATCGCTGCCGTACAGCGCGGTGAAGTCGTCTTCGGTGGCATCGGGCGTGCCATCACCATCGGCATCCACCGTGGGCGGCGTCGCGGCGGCGGGCGCCGGAGACCCTGCGAGCGGCGCGGCGTCGGCGCTGGCGGACGCATCGTCGACGACCGGGGCGGGAGCTGCATCGGCGACCGGCGCTTCGGTTGCAGGGACCACGGTGCCGACGCTGGGGGCGCTGTCACGGGCCGGTTTGGCAGCACACGCGCTGAGCGTGGCGACCAGGACGAACAGGGGGAGTATGCGTACGACGTTCATGTCAGCTCGCGGCAGAAGGGGCATTGAAATCAAGGTCTGCAGACAGCCGGTAGGCCGCCTCCAGTTCGGTCAGGCCGGCCGGCGAGCCGTGGATGGCCAGCGTCCGTCCCTGCTGCCGCGCTCGCGCGGCGAGTTCGGCCAGCAGGGCCACGCCGGCGCTGTCCACGCGCGGCACGTCGGTCAGGTCCAGCGCCTGTGCAGCATCGCCCAGTGACTGCAGCTGCGGCCACAGCGCGATCACCGCGCTGCGGTCCAGCACGCCGGACAGATGCAGGGTGCCCTGGTCCAGCCGGGCCCGGGCGCTGTTACTTGCCATTGCCCGGGGTTCCGGCCTGCATGGTGCCGCTGCGCAGCTCGGTGGCGACCTGCTTGATGCCCTTCTGGCGCAGCGGGGCGTCGAACTGGTTGCGGAAGGTCTGCACGTAGGAGATGCCTTCGATGTTGACGTCGAAGATCTTCCACTGGCCATCGGTGTTGCGCATCAGGTACTCGACCGGGGTCGGCTGGTCACCCGAGCGCACCAGTTCGGTGGCCACGCGCACGCCGCGGTTGCCCGGCAACGGGCTCTCGCCCTTCAGGCGGAAGCTCGGCCGGCCCTGGATGTTCAGCAGGGCCGAACCGTAACGCTGCATCAGGTTGTCGGCCATCGCATCGGCGAACAGCTTGATGTCCGCATCGGAGGCACCGCGCGAATGCGCGCCCAGCACCAAGCGTGCCGCGTAATCGCGGTCGAAGGTGCGGTTGAGCTCGCTGTTGATGAAGTTGCGCAGCGCGGTCGGGTCCTTGCTGAACTCGGCTTTGCGCTGCTGCAGGGTGGTCATGATGCGGGTGCTGGCATCGATCACGGTCTTGCCGGCCTGGCCCTGGGTGGCGGCGGCAGCGGCAGGCGCCTGCGCCGATGCGATCAGCGGAGCGGCGGCCAGCAGGGTCGAAGCGAGCAGGACCGGGAGCAGTTTCATTTTCATGGTTGGGTTTCCGTAGCGGGCGCGGGCGCGCCGTCGTGGGATTGGTTGGACGGTGCTGCGTCGCCACCGGCGCCGCCACCACTGAACATGTATTTGCCGACCAGCTGGATCAGGTCTACCGCTGGCTGGGTGAACACGATTTCATCACCGGCCTTCAGTACGTCCGGATCGCCGCCCGGTTGCAGGCCTATATAGCTCTCGCCGAGCAGGCCGCTGGTGAAGATGCCGGCGGAGGTGTCGGCCGGCAGGTCCTTGAACTTGCCGTCCATCTTGATGGTGACGATGGAGTCGAACTTGACCGGATCCAGGTCGATGGCCGCCACCTGGCCGACGTTGACCCCGCCGATCTTCACCGGCGCCTGCTTGCGCAACTGGCCGATCTGCGAGAAACGGGCCTTCAGCTCGTAGCCGCCACCGCCCAGGCCCCAGCGCTGGTTGGTCGAAGCGACCGCCAGTACCAACAGCGAGGCCAGTGCCAGCAGCAGGAAGGCGCCGACGGAAAATTCCAGTCTGGGACCGCGGATGGCCATGTTCATTTCACCATTTTTGACAAGTGCCCCGGCATGTCCAGGGCGGAAGTTTCAGGTCGTTCCCGCGCTGGCAAGCGCCGGAACCAGGAAGGAATACAGTTACTGGAACAGCATGGCCGACAGCACGAAGTTGAACATCAGCACCAGCAGCGAGGCATTGACCACCGCGCGGGTGGTGGCGACGGAAGTGCCTTCGATGGTCGGCTCGGCGTGGAAGCCCACGTATGAAGCCACCAGCGCCGCGGTGCCGCCGAAGATGGCCGATTTCAGCATCGCCACGCCGAAGTCGTTCCAGAAGTCCACGCTGTCGCGCAGCGCCGACCAGAACACGCCGTTGTCCAGGCCCAGCAGGTGTACCGCTTCGAAGTAACTGGCCGAGATCGCCAGCGAGCAGAACACCCCGGTGAGCAGCGGCACGGTCAGTACCGCCGCCCAGAAGCGCGGGGCCACGGCCTTGGCGATCGGGTCGATGGCCATCAACTCCAGCGCCTTGATCTGGTCGGTGGCGCGCATCAGGCCCAGTTCGGCGGCGATCGAGCTGCCGGCGCGGCCGATGAACAGCAACGCGGTCAGCACCGGCGCCAGCTCGCGGTACAGCGACAGGCCCAGCAGCGTGGACAGCGCATCGGCAGCGCCGAAGGTGGTCAGCGTGCGGTAGCCCTGCAGGGTCAGCACCAGGCCGACGAAGGCCCCGCCGACGGCGATGATCGGCAGCGAGCGCGCGCCGATCTTGTAGATCTCGCGGGTCAGTTCGGCCAGGAAATCGGCGGTCGGCAGCGAGCCGCGCAGCACGGTCAGCGAAAACAGACCGGCGCGGCCCAGCGAGCGGGTGGCGGCAACGAAGGGCATCAGGCAGTCCTCGCGCGGGGGGCGGCGTCGAACGGGATCGGGCCATCCGGACGGCCGTGCAGGAACTGCTGCAGCAACGGATCCTGGCTGGCTTCCAGCGCGGCCGGGCTGCCCTGGAACACTACGCCACCATTGGCGATGGCGATCACCTGGTCGCAGATCGGCAGCGTTTCGTGCACGTGGTGGCTGACGATGATGCTGGTCAGTCCCAGGCTGTGGTTGAGGCGCTGGATCAGGCTAATGATGACCCCGGAGGCGATCGGGTCCAGCCCGGTCAGCGGCTCGTCGTAGATCATCAGCGGCGGGTCCAGGGCCAGCGCGCGGGCCAGCGCGACGCGCCGTGCCATGCCGCCGGACAGCTCACGCGGCCAGGCATCCCCGGCCGACAGCAGGCCCACCGCATGCAGCTTCATCTGCACCAGGCGCTCGCGCACGGCGACCGGCAGCCTGGTATGCGCGCGCAGCGGCAGCGCCACGTTCTCGCCCACGGTGAGGTCGGTCAGCAGCCCGTTGCCCTGCAGTAGAACACCGACGCTCTTGCGCATTTCCAGCAGGTCGCGGTTGCCGGTCGGGATCGGCTTGCCGAACAGGGTGACATCGCCCTGCACCGGACGCAGCTCACCGGTCAGCGCAGCCAGCAGGGTCGACTTGCCACTGCCGGACGGACCGAGCACGGCGGTGATGCTGCCCTGCGGGACCTGCAGCGACACATCGCGCAGGATCGTGCGTCCGCCGCGCTCGATGCGGACGTTGGTCAACTGCACCAGAGGAGTCGTGGAAGCCTGCATGGGCACCATTTAACAATTTTCCAACGTTGAAGGATCAGGGCGTGGCGCTGAACATAAGCGTACTGGACCGTCCAGTATTGTCGCATGCGTCGTTGCGGTAGGGGCGCAGGCGCTCCGGGACAGTCGAGGCGGCCTGGCGGAACAATCCGCAGGAGGAGATCGGCAGGGCGGATGCGTCGGGCATTCATTTACCGCGCTGCTACGGCAAACTGTAGGCAATGAGCGACCCCTCCAGCGATTTCCGTCTTTACCATTCCAACTCGCTGGACGTGCTGGCCGCGTTGCTGGCGCGGCACGTGCGCGCGCCGCTTCCTGGCCAGCCGCTGCTGGACCCGGAAGTGGTGCTGATCCCGCAGGTGGCGATGCGGCGCTGGTTGCAGTCCACCCTGGCGGCCGAATACGGCGTGGCCGCCAACCTGGAGTTCCTGACTCCCGGTGAGTTCGTGGCACGCGCGTTGAATGCCAACGTTCCCGGCGAGGCCGAGGACCTGGACGCGGCGGCCCTGCATTGGCGCGTGTATGCCGCACTCGGCGACGACCTGCTGATGGCGCAGCCGCCGATGCGCGCGCTGCACAGCTACCTGTCCGGCGGCGATCCGCTGAAGCCGTGGGCGCTGGCCGGCGAGCTGGCCGGCGTGTTCGAGAAATACCAGGCGTGGCGCCGCGACTGGCTGCTGCGCTGGGACGCCGGTGCCGATCCGCAGGATCCACAGGCGATCCTGTGGCGTGCCATCGCCCAGGGACGCGGCTACCGCGCGCGCCGCATCCAGGCCTATCTGGAGCAGTTCGAAGGCGCCGGCAAACCGTTGCCGCAGGGCCTGCCGCTGCGCCTGTCCGCGTTCGCCACGCTGAACATTTCGCCCGACGTGCTGCGGGTGATGGCCACCCAGGCGCGCGTGGGCGAGCTGCATTTCTACCTGCCCACGCCGGTGCAGGCCTACTGGGGCGACCTGCAGACGCTGGGCGAAAAGCTGCGCAGCGGCGCGCCGGATCCGTTCGGCGAGGCCGCCGGCGAGAACCGCCTGCTTGAAGCCTGGGGTGCGGCCGGGCGCGATTTCATGGCGGTGCTGGGCAGCTACGAAGTGGTGCATCCGTCCGGGGAGATCGGCGCCTACGATGATCCCGAGGACGACGTGCGCCCGCCGATGGACCAGGGCGGCCTGTCCGACAGCCTGCTGCACCGGCTGCAGCGCGACCTCTTCCACCGCCGCGGCCTGCCTTCGGGCCCGCCGTTGCCGGCGTTGCGGCTGGACGATCCCAGCCTGCAGGTACATGCCTGCCATACCCGCCTGCGCGAACTGCAGGTGCTGCATGACCAGCTGCGGGGCCTGCTGCAGGATCCACGCTTCGACCCACCGCTGCAGGCGCGCGACATCGCCGTGCTGGCACCGGACATCGATCCATACGTGCCCTACCTGGAAGCGGTGTTCGGCGGTCGCAGCGGCGGCGAAGACCATATTCCCTATGCGCTGGCCGACACCAGCCCGCTGGCCGGCGAGCCGCTGGCCGATGTCTTCGTGCACCTGCTGGGACTGCCGGTGTCGCGCTTCGGCTTGAACGAAGTGCTGGACCTGCTGGCCAGCGCGCCGCTGGCCGAAGCAGCCGGACTGGATGCCGCCGCATTTGATCGCCTGCATGACTGGCTGCAGGCGGCGGGCGTGCGCTGGGGGCTCAGCGCGGACCACCGCCGCCAGCATCTGGCGCCGGCCGACGATGCCTTCACCTGGCAGTTCGCGCTGGACCGCCTGCTGCTCGGCCACGCCAGTGGCAGCGAGGGCGACATCGCCGGCGTGGCCCCGTGGCCGGAACTCGAAGGCAGTGCGCTGGAGGCGCTGGACCGGCTGCTGCGCCTGCTGCGCGTGTTGGCCGTGTACCAGCAGCGGCTGGGTGAAACGCTTTCACCGACGCAGTGGCGGCAGCGCCTGCTGGGCCTGCTCGACGCGCTGCTGCCGACCCCGCCGTCCTCGCCGAACAGCCAGCGTGCGCTGGAACGCCTGCGTCGGCTGATCAACCAGTTCGCCGAAGACGCGGACAAGGCCGGATTCGACGGCGGCGTGCCGGCCGAGGTGATCCGCTCGCATTTCGCCGGTGCCCTGGCCGAGGCCGATACGCGCGCGCCGCTGCTTACCGGTGGCATCAGCTTCGGCCGCATGGTGCCGATGCGCCTGCTGCCGTTCCGGGTGATCTGCGTGCTGGGCCTGAACGATGGCGACTTCCCGCGACGCGACCCGGCGGCCGGACTGAACCAGCTCACCGCTGAACTGGACAGCGCGCGGCGCCGCCCGGGCGACCGTTCGCTGCGCGAGGATGATCGCTTCCTGTTCCTGCAGTTGTTCGCCGCCGCGCAGGATGCGTTCTACCTGAGCTACCTCGGCGCGGACCCACGCGACGGCAGCGTGCGCGAGCCCTCGGTGCTGGTCAGTGAACTGATCGAGGCGGCGATGCAGTACCACGCCGAACCGCGCGAGGCCGCCCGGCAGTTCGTCGTGCGGCATGCCCTGCAGCCGTTCTCGCCGGCCGCGTTCGGCGGCGGCGATCCGCGCCGTTTCAGCTATCGCCGCCAATGGCATCCCGCCGCGGCCACCGTCGGCGGCGCCCGTGGCCAGTTGCCGGCCTGGATCAGCACGCCGCTGCCCGCGCCTGTGGCGACCACCGAACCGGTGGAGTCGCGGCTGTCGCTGGATGAACTGCGCCGCTTCCTGGTCGATCCGGCCGGCCAGTTCCTGTCGTTGTCGCTGGGTCTGCGCCTGCCCGGCGACCTGCAGGAAACCGACGACGTGGAGCCGCTGGTGCTGTCCGAACGCAGCCCCGAAGCGCGCAGCGTGCAGCTGGCGGTCGTGCGGGCCACGCTGCAGGAGGACGACGCGCCGTTGTACCCGCGGTTGCGCGCGCGTGCGCTGCTGCCGTCCGGTGCACTGGGCGAGCGCGGTTTCGATGCGCTGCAGGCGCAGGCGCGCCCGTACGCGCTGGCACTGCGCGAGTGGCTGGGGAATGCACCGCTGGAAAGCCGCCGCTACGAGGTCGATATCGACGGTGTGCGCCTGCACGGCCGGGTCGCTGACCGCCACCCCGCGGGCCTGGTACGCCTGCGCACCGCAAGCCTGAACGGCAATGCGGCGATCCGCCATGGGCTGGACTGGCTGCTGGCCAACGCTGCCGGCGATGCACTGCCGCTGGTGCAGTTCCACGATGAAGGCGAGAACGGCGTGGGCCCGCACCTGTTGCCCGCCTTGCCGCCCGCCCAGGCACGGGATGCACTGCGCAGCCTGCTGCAACTGCGCACGCGCGGCCTGCGTGAGCCGCTGCCATTCGGCCCCTACACCGGCTGGACCCTGCACACCACGCCTGCGGAAAAGCAGTTCAGCGAAGCCGCCAAGCGCTGGCACGGCTCGGAGCGCAGCTGGGGCGAAGCGCAGGGCGAGGCGATCCAGCTTGCACTGCGCGGGCAGGATCCGTTCAAGGACGAGGCCAGCTTCGCCGACCTGCTGCATATCAGCCGCGTGGTGTTCAGCGCGGTGCGCGAAGGCCGCGCGCTGCGCGATGAAGCCGGGCAGGGCGGCGCATGAACAACGACATGGACACGCTGCACGATGATCCGTACCTGGCGCTGCCGCTGCACGGGGTGCAGCTGATCGAAGCCAGCGCCGGCACCGGCAAGACGTTTACCCTGGCCACGCTGTTCACCCGGTTGGTGGTGGAACAGGGCCTGCGCATCGGCCAGGTGCTGGCGGTGACCTTCACCGATGCGGCCACCCAGGAGCTGCGCAAGCGCATCCGGGAACGGCTGGCGCTGGCCGCGCAGCTGGTGGATCGCGCCCCGGCCGACGACGATACCCCGGACGTGCTGCTGACCCGCTGGGTGCTGCAGCGGCACCTGGAGACCGGGACGGAAAGCGCCGCGGCGCTGCAGCGCCGCCTGCAGGTTGCCGCCGATGAGATCGACCTCGCCGCGATCTTCACCATCCACGGCTTCTGCACCCGCGTGCTGTGCGAGCATGCGCTGGAAAGCGGGCATACCTTCGACCCCCCCGAGCTGCTGGCCAGCGAGCGTGCGCTGCTGGAAGAGCTGGCCGCCGACCTGTGGCGCGTGCATGCCAGTGACGCCACCGCGATCGACGCGTTGACTTGGTTGTGGAAGACCCCCGAAGCCCTGGCCGGTGACCTGCCTGACCTGTTGAAGCCGTTGCCGCTGCTGCCGCCAGCGGCCGTGGTCGGCGAGGATCCGGCGCCGCGGCTGCAACAGGTCGCCGATGCGCTGCGCCGGGCGATCGGCGATCACGGAGATGCCTTCTTCGCAGCGTTGTGCGAAGCCGTGGATGCCAAGTGGCTCAACGGCGCCTCCTACAAACTGACCTGGCTGCAGCCGCTGTGTTCGCAGCTGCGCGACTGGGCGCTGCACGACGGGCCGGCCACGGTGCTCGACAGCGAACGCCTGGCTGCGCTGCTGCCCGCGGCGCTGGAAGGCAAGACCAACAAGGCGTACGCCGGCCGCACGCCGGCATCGCCATTGCAGCCTGCGCTGCAGGACTACCTGCAGGCCCGTCAGGCGCGGCTGGACTGGCTGCGTGGCCGCGCGATCAATTTCCTGCACGGCCTGCGTGCGCAAGCGCGCCAGCGGCTGGATGCGCTCAAGCGCGTACGCCGCGTGCAGACCTATGACGACCTGATCGACGGGGTGGCCAACGCGCTCGCCGGCCCGCACCGCGACACCCTGGTGCGGCAGCTGCGCAGCCAGTACCGCATCGCGCTGGTCGACGAATTCCAGGACACCGATGATCGCCAATGGGGCATCTTCCATACCGTGTTCGGCGACAGCGCCGCAACGCGCGAGGCCGGGCTGGCGCCCGCGTTGTTCCTGATCGGGGACCCAAAGCAGGCGATCTACGGGTTCCGCGGCGGTGACATCCATACCTATCTCAAGGCCAAGCGCGGGGCGCAGGTCGCGCCGGCGCTGGACCGCAATTTCCGCTCGCGCCCGAGCGTGCTGCGTGCGTTGCAGTCGCTGTACGACAACGCCGGGCCCACCGCTTTCCTGGACGAGGGCATCCCGTTCGAACCGGTGGCCGCCGGTGGCGTGCGCGGCGACGCGGACTACCTGCGCGATGGTCAGCCGGCACCGGGCCTGACCCTGCGCGTGCTGCGCAACGAAGGCGGGCGCCCGTTCAACGCCGATCCCTCACGCGAGGTGGCCTGCGCGGCCTGCGTGGCTGACATCCACCAGGTGCTGGTGGACGCACGCGCCGGCCGCGCCGAACTGCGCGGTCGCCCGGTGCAGCCGGGCGACATCGCGGTGCTGGTGCGTTCGCACCGCGAAGCCACCCTGGTGCAGCGGGGACTGGCCGCGGCCGGTATTCCCGCCGTTGCCGCGGGCAAGCAGAGCCTGTTTGCCACCACCGAAGCGCAGGACCTGCGCGCGCTGCTGATGGCCCTGCTGCAGCCGGCCGATGAAGGGCGCCTGCGCGCGGCACTGGCGACGGTGCTGCTGGGCCAGGACGCCGCAGCGATCGCTGGCATGGAACGCGACGGCGATGTGCAGCGCGGCTACCAGGCGCAGCTGTTGCAGTGGCGCGAACGCTGGACCCGCGGCGGACCGTTCGCGGTGATCGCCGATGCCTGCGCCGGCCAGGCCGAACGCCTGCTGGCGCTGCTGGATGGCGAACGCCGCTTGACCAATTACCTGCAGCTGGGCGAGCTGCTGCAGGAGGCGTCGGCCCAGGCGCTGGGCATGCACGGCCTGCTGGACTGGCTGCAGGGCCAGATGGCGCATGCCGACCAGAACGACGAACAGCAGCTGCTGCGGCTGGAATCGGACGCGCGCCGGGTACAGATCATCACCCTGCACAAGAGCAAGGGCCTGGAATACCCGCTGGTCTACCTGCCGTTCGTCGGCATCGACGGCGGCGCGCCGAACACCGCCAGCAACTGCACCGTGCATGCGCAGGATCGCCGCGAACTGCACTGGAAGCTGGACAAGGACGCGGCCTGGGACGCGGCCACCTCGCTGCGCGACCAGGAGCAGCGCGCCGAGGATGCGCGCCTGCTGTACGTGGGACTGACCCGCGCCGAGCATGCGCTGTGGATCGCCGTCGGCGACCTGGCCGGGCTGGCGAAGACCCGGCTGGCGCCGATGCTGGGCGACCTGTCGGCGTTGGCGGCCCACGCCGATATCCTGGTCGATGAACGCGCGCCGGCAACCCGGCCGGCGCAGCTGGCGATGGAAGACGAAGGCGAGCTGCCGCCGGTGCGTTCGATCGAACGGCGGGTGCCACACGACTGGTGGGTGTACAGCTTCACCCAGCTGGCCAACGCCGATGCCGGCCAGGAGATCGATGCGGCCGCCACCGAAGTGCCCGCGCCCGCCGCCGACGAACCGGCCGGTGCCGAACTTCCCCTGGAACCGGCATTGCCGGCCGGCAGTGAGCCGGACAGCGCCGTGGTGGATCCGCGTTTCATGGGCAGCCGCTTCGGCAACGTGCTGCACGACGCGTTGGAGAATACCGAATTCGCTGCCTGGGCCGGCTGGCGACCCGGCCAGCAGGCGCCGCAAGGCCAGGCTGCGGTGCTGCGCAAGGCACTGCGCGAGGAAGGCTACGCCGATGCCGATTTGGACGACGGCGTGGAGGTACTGGTGCCGCTGGTCGGCCACACCCTGACCGTGCCCTTGCCCGAGGGCGGTGCCCTGCACGACCTTCCGGCTGCCCAGCGCCGCGCGGAAATCGAGTTCCACTTCGCCATGCAGCCCACCGCGGTGCCCGCCCTGCTGCAGCTGCTGCACCGCTTCGGCATCGTGCCGGCGCGCCGTGGCTTCGGCCTGCGCCGCCAGCTGGAAGGGCTGATGACCGGCAAGATCGACCTGACCTACGTGCGCGAGGGCCGCTGGTACGTGCTCGATTACAAATCCAACCGTTTGCCGGGCTATACGCCGGAGCTGCTGCGCGCCGCCATGCGCCACAGCGAATACGACCTGCAGGCCTTGATCTACACCCTGGCCCTGCATCGCTGGCTGCGTTTCCGGCTGGGCAGCCGCTACGACTACGCCCGCGACATGGGCGGCATCCGCTACCTGTTCTGTCGCGGGCTGGGCGTGGACGGCGAGGGCGTGCATGCAGCGCGTTTCGAACCTGCACTGGTAGATGCACTGGACGCCCTGTTCGCCGGCGGTGACGCCGCCCAAGCGGCCTTGGTCGCCCGCGTGGTGGGGGGCGTGGCATGAGCCTGCTGGTCGAACTGAAGAACGCCGGGCAGCTGCGCACGCTGGACCATGCGCTGGCGCTCAGCCTCGGGCGGCTGCGGCCGGAGACCCCGCCTTCAATCCTGGTCGCCGCCGCGCTGGCGTCGCTGGCGGTGTCGCAGGGACACGCCGGCTTCGATCCGGGGCAACCGCAGCGGCTGGTGGAAGGCAGTTTCACCTGGCCAGGCCCCGGCCAGTGGTTGCAGGAGCTGCACGACTCGCCATGGGTGTCACGCCCGGAGCAGGCCGATGCGATCAGCGTTGACGCGCCACTGGTGCTGGAAAACGGCCTGGTCTATCTGCGCCGCTACCGCGAATACGAACGGCAGCTGGCCGAAGGGCTGCAGCGCATCGGCCGGCACCCGTTGCCGGCGGTGGCGCTGGAGGCGATCGCGCCGCTGTTCGCGCAGTTGTTCCCGCAGGCCGCCGGCCGTGTCGACCACCAGGCGCGCGCGGCGGCGGTGAGCCTGCGCCACCCGCTGGCCCTGGTGACCGGCGGACCGGGTACCGGCAAGACCACCACCATCGCGCGGCTGTTGCTGCTGCTGGTCGCGCACGCCGTGCAGGCGGGCCAACCGGCACCGCGCGTGGCGCTGGCCGCACCGACCGGGCGCGCCGCCGAACGGATGGCCGAAAGCCTGCGCCTGGCGGTGCAGCGGCTGCAGGCCGAAGGCCTCGCGCCTGAGCTGTGTACGGCCCTGCCCAGCAGTGGCACCACCCTGCACCGGCTGCTCGGCGTGATCCCGGATTCCCCGCGCTTCCGCCACCATGCCGACAATCCGCTACCGTTCGATGTGGTGGTGGTCGATGAAGCGTCGATGATCGACCTGCCGATGATGGCCAAGCTGGTGGAGGCCATCGGCAGCGGGACGCGGCTGATCCTGCTCGGCGATCCGGACCAGCTGCCGTCGGTGGAGGCGGGCGATGTGCTCAGCGCCATCCTGCGTGCCAGCGGCGATGGCGAGGGCACCGGCCAAGATGATGCGCGCGCGCTGCAGCCGTTGCTGGCGGCGGCCACGCTGCGGCCGGAAGCACCGCCCACCCCGTTTGCCGGCCGCCGGGTGCAGTTGCAGCGCGGCTACCGGCAGAGCGATGCGCTGGATCTCGCCCCCTTGGCCATGGCGGTACGCGAGGGTGACAGCGTGTCGGCGCTGACGCTGCTGCGGCAGGGTACGCTGGCCGGTGTCAGCTTCCACGAAGGCCTGCTGGATCCGCTGCAGGAGCAGCGCGAGCACCTGCTGGCGCAGTGGCGGGCCCTTGCCGACAGCGGTGATCCGGCGACCGCGCTGGCCCAGGCCGGCCGGCTGCGGGTGCTGACCGCGCTGCGCGAAGGACCGCAGGGCGCGCGCGGGCTCAACCATCGCATCGAAACCCTGTTGGCCGGTGCCAATGCCGGTTACTTCCACGGCAGGCTGCTGCTGGTGACCGAGAACAGCTACCGCCACCGCCTGTTCAACGGCGACGTGGGCATCTGCCTGCGCGATGCCGACGGCGGTCTTGCCGCCTGGTTCCCGGGCGATGACCTGGCGCATCCGCGTGCGTTCCATCCGGCGGCCCTGCCGGCGCACGAAAGCGCATTCGCGATGACGGTGCACAAGGCGCAGGGTTCGGAATTCGACGAAGTGTGGCTGCAGCTGCCACGGCATGACAGCCGGGTGCTGTCGCGCGAACTGGTCTACACCGGGCTGACCCGGGCGCGTACGCGGCTGCACCTGGCGGGGCCTGCGGAGGTGTTGGAGAAGGCCCTGCAGCGCCACGCCAGCCGGTTGTCCGGGCTGGCATGGCGGCTGGGCGCACAGGCGGTACAGGGCGAACTGCCGCTGTAACGCCTCCCTGCACGCCGAGCACGGCCCGGCGCTGCCTCAGGCAATGCTTATTCCAGGACCAGCACGGTGCCGTCCGGGTACACGATGGCGGCTTCATCGCTGCTGGCATCGAAGAAGCCCAGGCCATGCTGGAAGGCCAGCACCTGCACCATCTCGTGCGCACGCTCGGCCACGTCATCGGCGAACGAACCGTAGATGACATGGGCGGCGATGCTGTAGTCGGTCACTTCGTCGCGGTCGTCTTCATCATCGGACAGCGGGCCGTTCATCGGCGGGAAGTGCTCGGCGATCTCGGCGAACCAGGCCTGCAGGGCCGGCGCGGCGACCTTCGGATCATCATGGTCATGATCCTCGTTCCAGTCGGTCTGCTTCTCGTACCAGGCAATGAAGGCGGTCGCTTCGCGCGGCGCCACGCTGGCATCGAAGACCATCATGTCGTAGCTCATCGGGATGTTCCTGTTGAAAGTGCGCAGCAAGCGCGGACGCGCAGGGTAACGCGCCGCTGCTTGCGGCGGGGTGACTGGCAGGGCGGCGGGCGGGGACACGGGCCGGACAATGGGCCGGGGAACGGGCGGGACATCGGGCGGGGGAACGGTAGCGCCGAGCCATGCTCGGCGAGCGCAGCGGCGCGCTTCCGGCAGGGCGACGTGCAACGGATGCATTCCGCCGAGCATGGCTCGGCGCTACCGCCAGCGGTCAGCGTTCGACAGTCAGCGGTCAACGGCAACCGCCCGCAGTTCATGGTCCATGGCCCACGGTCCCCAGTCCCCAGTCCCCAGTCCCCGGTCAGTCTCCGCCGGCAGCGCTGTCGGCTGCCGCGTCGGGGAACAACGCGAAGCGCAGGCCCACCAGGCCCATCAGCGCTTCGTCGCGCGCCTTGCTGGCGGCCACCCCGCCGACCCGCGACAGCGAGGCATCCAGCCGTTCGCGCAGCGCGTCATCACCGTGCAACGGACGCCGTGCGGCCACCTGCCGGCGGTAATGTGCGGCGATCTCGGCCAGGATCCGTTCCACTGCCTCGCGGCTGCGTTCGGGCAGGTCCAGCCGGGCGCGCCGCAGCTGCAGGATGTTCAGCCCCACCCGGGCTTCGGTCAGCATGTCCACCGAGGCGATGTCGCTGCCCTCCGGGGTCGCCGCCAGCCGCGGCGCCAGCAGTCCCAGCAGATCCAGCATGCGCGCGGCGAAGCGCTCTCGATCCTGCTGGCCGCGCCCTTCCGCCGCTTCGGCCAGCGTGGTCCAGCCCTGTCGTACCAGCCGCCGCGCGGTCCATTCGGCACCCACCGATCGGAACAGGCGGGTCATCACAACGGCAAAACCAATCCCGATGAACATCGCCACCGCCGCATTGACGAAGCTCTGGATGTTGGCGCTGTAGGTGTTCTGCACGCTCAGCAGCGCCACCAGGTTCACCGTCAGTGGCAGCGCGAACAGCATCGTCTTGGGGTGGTGCAGCAGCACGCCCAGCGGCAGGAACACCACCGCCAGCAGCAGCACCAGCAGGCCGAAGTCGTGCACGGCCGGGAAGATGCCGAACAGGTAGATGCCGGCGACCACGCTGGCCACCACCGCCCACAGCAGGAAGGACATCATGCTCGGCGCGGGATCATCCTGCGCGGCGAAGAACGCCGCCGCCACCGCCGCCATCATCGCGCCGTTGCCACCGCCTTCCCAGCCCAGCCCGATCCACAGCACGCAGTAACTCATCAGGGCGATGCCTGCACTGAGCGCGGAAAACATCGCCATGCCGTAATCCACGTGGCGGCTTTCGGCCACGCTGCGGGTGCTTAGGCGGTAGTGGCTGGCGTGCTGCGGCGCGCGGCCCTGCTCGATGGCCTGGTGAAGGGCGCGGCAGTCCGCCCACAGGTCCACCAGTTCTTCCAGCCGCAGCAGCAGGGAGGCCAGCTGCAGGTGCTGCAGGTCGCCGTCCACCTGTGGCTTCAACGCGCTGATACGGGTGCGCAGCTGGTCATGCGTGGGGCTGTCGGTGGCGGCTTCCAGCCAGTGGCGGATGTCCTCCACCAGGGTTTCCAGGCCTTCGGGCAGGCCGTCGCCGTGGCGGCGCAGCGCGCCCAGCCGGTCGGCGATGGAGGACAGTACCGGCAGCAGCAACAGCATGCGTTCGCGCAGCTGCTGCATCGACACTGCCGCGCCGGCATGGCGGGGATCGTCGCGGCGCAGGAACTCGATCAGTGCTTCGAACTGCACCAGGTCGGCGGCCAGCTGGTTGCGCGGTGCATGCGCGCGGCCGCCTTCCAGGATCTGCCGGCACCACTGCGCCGCATCCCCCATCCAGTTGCCGATGCGACCGGTCAGCATCGGCCGCACCGACGCCGGGAACACCAGCGCGGCGAACAGCACCGCCACCACCGTGCCGAGGATGATCTCCTCGCTGCGGGCTACCACGGTGTCGAAGATCAGTTCCGGGGAGGTCACCGCCGGGAAGCCGATGAAGGCGGTGGTATAGCCGGCCAGCAGGAAGGCGTAGCCGCGTGGGCCGCGGTTGAGCAGCGCCAGGAACAGGCAGCCGGCCAGCCACAGCGACATCGCCGCACTGAGCAGCAGCGGCGTTTCCACCAGGTGCGGCAGCATCAGCAGCGTGGCCGCGCCGGCCAGCAACGTGCCGAGGATGCGGTACACGCCCTTGGCCCGGGTCGGGCCGAGCAGCGGCTGGCTGACGATGTAGACCGTGGCCATCGCCCAGTAGGGCCGCGACAGGTTGCCGGCCAGGCCGATGTACAGCGCGGTGATCGAGGCCAGGTAGGTCTTGATCGAAAACATCCAGCCTTGCCGGTCCAGCAGCGCGCGCATCGCCGTCTACCTCGCCGCCGTGGGAGCGGCAGCGGCAGTGGCGGGAGCATCCCAGCCACCGCCCAAGGCCAGGAACAGATGGATCTGGTCGCGTGACACCTGCGCCTGCGCATCGGCCAGGGTGGCATCGGCGGTGGCCAGGCTGCGCTCGGCATCCAGGCTGGACAGGTACGGCGTGCGGCCGCCCTGGTACAGCCGGCGGTTCTGTTCGGCCGCCAGCGTGGCCTGCTGCTGGGCCACCTGCAGCGACTGCAGGCGGCGCAGGTCCTGTGCATAGCGGTCCAGCGCGGTCTGGGTCTCGCGCAGCGCCTGCAGCACGGTCTGGTCGAATTCGGCCAGCGCCGCATCGGCACCGGCTTCGGTGGCGCGGATGCGCGAGCGCGTGCCGGAAGAAGGCAGCGTCCAGGAAATCAGCGGGCCGAACGACCACTGCTGGGTCAACGGCTCACCGAAGTCGGCCAGCAGCCCGGCGGCCCCGACCGAGGCCCCCAGCCGGATATCCGGATACAGTTCGGCGGTGGCCACGCCGATGCGCGCGGTGGCCGCAGCCAGCCGGCGTTCGGCCTGGCGCACGTCCGGTCGACGCGCCAGCAGTGCGCGGCCATCCCCGATCGGCAGCGGCTGCTGCAGCGCCGGGGCGTGGCTGCAGTCCACCACGCCCGCCGGCAGCTGGCCGGGGGTCTGCCCCAGCAGCGCGGCCAGCGAATAGGCAGCGGCCTGGCGCTTGGCCTGCAGCGGGGGCAGCGCCGCTTCCAGCATCGCCACCTGGGCATTGGCGCGTGCCAGTTCCGGCGCGGTGCCGCGACCGGCAGCGATCAACCGCTGGGTGACCTGGCGGCCACGCTGCTGCAGCTGCAGCGAATGGGTGGCAACGTGCAGTTCGTGATTGGCGTGGCAGATTTCCAGGTAGTTGTCGGCCACCTCGGCGACCACGCTGATGCGCGCGATATCGCGCGCTGCGGCCACCGACTGCTCATCGGCATGCGCCGCTTCCGCCCCGCGCTTGAGCTTGCCGAACAGGTCGAACTGGTAACTCACCGCGAATTTGCCGTCGGCCAGGTTGATCGGCGGCAGTTCGTGTTCCAGCAGGAACGATTCGGCCGAAAGCTGCGCGCGGCTGACCCCGGCCTCGGCTTCGTAATCGAAGCCACCGGCATCCAGGGCCTGTTCGTACAGGGCGGCGGCGCGGCGCAGGTGGGCATCGGCCGCTTTCAGTTCCAGGTTGTCGCGCAGCGCCTGGTCGATCAGGCCATCGAGCACCGGATCCTGGTACAGCGACCACCAGCGGACGGGCAGTTCGGCACTGGCCGCGACCTGCGCGTTGCCGGTGTCGATGAAGGCGCTGTTGGCGGCCGGACGCTTGAACGCGGAATCTTCCGGCAGCGCGTAATCCGGGCCGACGGTGCGGCAGGCGACCAGGCCGGCCAGGGTGATCATCAGTGCCAGCTTCGGCAGCCGTTGCACGGGCGCGCGCCGGTTCACAGGCCCGCCCGTACCGGCGCGACACCGGTCTTGTTCGCGGCCGTCCCGTGCAGGTCCACGGTCACCGTGGCGGTGCGGCCGGAGATCAGCCGTACCCCGGCGGGTACCTCGTCGATGCGGATGCGCACCGGGATCCGCTGCGCCAGCCGGACCCAGTCGAAGGCCGGGGTGACGTTGGGCAGCAGGCTGCTGCCATCGGTGCGGTAGCGGTCTTCGATGCCGGCGGCGATGCTTTCCACGTGGCCGTGCAGCGCCACGTCCTCGCCCATCAGGCGGATATCCACCGGCTGGCCGGGGGCCACGCCGCGCAGGCGGGTCTCCTCGAAGTAGCCGTCCACGCGGAACGAGGTGGTATCCAGCAGGGCCAGTACCGGCTTGCCGGCGGTCACGTAGTCGCCCACGCGCACGGTGCGGTCGTTGATCTGGCCATCGGCCGGGGCACGCACTTCGGTGCGCGCCAGGTTCAGTTCGGCCAGGTCGACCGCCGCCTGCGCGGTGGCCTGTGCGGCCTGCGCGGCCTGCAGTTTTGCCCGCCGCACTTCGGCATCCTCGCCGGCCACCAGGTCCTGCAGGCTGCGGTCACGGGCGATCTCGCGGCGCAGCTGGGCCACGGAGGCCTGCCGTTCGGCCAGTGAGGCGCGTGCCAGTTCGAGCGCGATCCGGTAGCGCGCGCGGTCGACCACGAACAGCAGCGCGCCCTTTTTGACCGCCTGGTTGTCGCCCACGTCCACCGCTTCGACCAGCCCGGAAACATCGGGCGCGACCTGCACCACGTCGGCGCCGATGTGCGCGTCGCGGGTCCAGGGTTCGTCCATGTAATGGACCCACAGCTGGCGCAGCACCAGCAGGGCCACGATCACCGCCAGCACGGTCAGCACCGGTGGCACGGCTTTGTTGATGATCTTTTTCACGATTGCATCCAACGCAGGAGGTGGAACAACCCACCCAGCACGATGCCGTACAGGGCCAGGTTGAAGAGGGCGGGGTGCCAGACCAGCCGGTAGGCGCCACTGCGTTGCAGCAGCACGCGCAGGCCGCTGTTGAGCACGTAGGCGAGCAGCATCAGCCCGAGCAGGGTCGGGACGAAGACTCCATGGAGACTGAATTCACCGGGCATCGGCAGGGATCGGGCTCAAGACGGGGGAGGGAACGGCAACAGCAACGGGCGAACGCCACCGACGTCTGCACGCCAGCGGCATCCCCCGGGAACAACGCTTACGTAATGCGATCGACCGCGGCGGACAGCAGCTGCCACACCTTCAGCACCGCGCGCAGCTCGTCCATGGACAGCTCGCCGAACACGTCCTGGCGCAGCCCGATCAGCTTGTGTTCCAGCTCGCTGACCAGTGCCTGGCCTTCGTCGGTCAGCCACAGCAGGTTGGCGCGGCGGTCGCTGGCATCGCATTCGCGGCGCACCAGCCCACTGGCAGACAGCTTGTCCAGCAGGCGCACCAGCGACGGGCCTTCCAGCCCCAGCTGCTGGGCCAGGGTGACCTGGCGGATGCCGCCGCCGGAGCGGCCGATCATCAGCAGCGGCATGGTGCAGGCAGTGGAAATGCCATGGCTGCCCAATGCGGTGTCGGCCAGGCGCTGCCATTGCCGGCCTGACTGGAGCAGGCCGGAGCTGAGCTGCATCTGCAGCCGGGTACGTTCGTCGAGTGAGGTGTTCATGGCAGATCGATAGGATACTACTAATTTCATTCCTATCAATAGCGCCGCCTGTGTCTTGCCTGAACCTGTGCCACTGCGGACGGCCTGCGAGTGCCGCGGCAGGACGGCTCCCCCTCGGGTCGGCTACCATGCTCGACCCCTCCGGGATGCAGTTCGCAATGAGCAACGACAACAATTCCAAGACGCCGCAGGGCGATGTTTCCCAGACGCAGGCCGAAGAGGCCGTGCGCACCCTGCTGCGCTGGGCCGGTGAAGACCCGACCCGCGAAGGCCTGCTGGATACCCCGCGCCGGGTCGCCGAGGCCTATGGCGACTGGTTCAGCGGCTACCGCGACGACCCGCGGGCCTACATGGAGCGCACCTTCGAAGAGGTTGCCGGCTACGACGAGCTGATCGTGCTGCGCGACATCGAATACGAAAGCCACTGCGAACATCACATGGCGCCGATCATCGGCCGCGTGCACGTCGGCTATCTGCCGGCCGGCAAGGTAGTGGGCATCAGCAAGCTGGCCCGGGTGGTGGAAGCCTATGCGCGCCGCTTCCAGGTGCAGGAAAAGATGACCGCGCAGATCGCCCAGTGCATCCAGGACGTGCTGCAGCCGATCGGCGTGGGCGTGGTGGTCGAAGGTGCCCACGAATGCATGACCACCCGCGGCATCCACAAGCGCGGCGTCAGCATGGTCACCTCCAAGATGCTGGGCAGCTTCCGCGAAGACGCCCGCACCCGCGCCGAATTCCTGCGTTTCATCGAAGTCGGCGGCAAGCGCTGATCACGCTGCCTGTCCGGTGCCGGCCCGCGTGGCCGGTGCCGTTCCAGCCGCGCGCCCGACCGCCGCTGCACGCCTATCCGGATTCCCTCGCTGCATGAAGCATCGCGAACGCATCGCCCGTTACCGCCACCTGCGCGAACAACCGCAATGGAAGCTGCTCGCCGCCGACCATGCGCCGGAGATCATCGGCCTGTTGCAGGGCCTGCTGATGGACGGCGAACGCACGCTGGCCGCGCCGGTGCTGCACGAGCGCCTGCAGCGCGCGCTGGACCAGCTCAACGGCGAAGAACTGTCGCGTGAACTGCCGCGCACCGCGCAGGCCTACGTGGCCCACTGGCTGGCCCAGGGCTGGCTGGAACGCCGCCTGCCCGAAGGCGCCGACCAGGAACAGTACGAACTGTCCACCCAGGCGCTGCAGGCGATCCGCTTTGCCGACAGCCTGGAACAAAGCCGGGTTGCCGCCACCGAAAGCCGCCTGGCACTGGTGATCAACCAGCTGTCGCAGCTGGCCGCGCAGACCGAAGCCGATCCGGATGCGCGGCTGTCCGCACTACGCGACGAGCGCGACCGCATCGATGCGGAAATCGCCCGCGTCGGCGAAGGCCGCGTCGCCGCGCTGGATGGCAAGCGCGCGCTGGAACGCGCCCGCCAGATCATCGGACTGGCCGACGAACTGACCGAAGACTTCCGCCGCGTGCGCGATGACTTCGAACGCCTGAACCGCGAGTTCCGCGAACGCATCATCGACGACGAAGGCGAGCGCGGCGACGTGCTGTCCAAGCTGTTCGAAGGCGTGGACGTGATCGGCGAGAGCGACGCCGGCCGCAGTTTCCAGGCCTTCTGGCGCCTGCTCAACGATGCCGAACAGAGTGCGCAGCTGGATGCCGCGCTGGAATCGGTGCTGGCGCGTGGGTTCGCGCGGCGCCTGGACCGCAACGAGCGCGCGTTCCTGCGCGGCTTCACCGGCACCATGCTGGAGCGCGGCGGCCAGGTCCACGATGTGCTGCAGCACTTTGCCCGCAGCCTGCGTGGTTTCGTGCAGAGCCGCGGCTACCTGGAACAACGCCGGCTCAACCAGCTGCTGAAACAGGCGCAGGCCGAGGCACTGGCCCTGCGCGATGATTTCCCCGCCCAGCGTTCGATCGGCCGAGACCTGCAGCTGACCACCAGCCGCCTGCGTTCGTGGTCGCAGTGGAAACTGCATGATCCACGCAGCGCGCAGGTCGATGGCAGCGTGCAGCGCAACGATGCCGCCGCGATCAGCCTGGAAAGCGTGGGCGACCTGGTGGCATCGTCCGAAATCGACTTCCGTACCCTGCGCCGCGACCTGCATGACCTGCTCGGCATGCAGCCGAAGCTGAGCATTTCCCAGGCCCTGTCGCAGCGCGAAGCGCCGCAGGGGCTGGGCAGCGTGATCGGCTACCTGTCGCTGGGCACACGCTTCGGCACCGTGGTGGAGGGCGAGCAGGAGCTGGCCCACTGGCGCGGTGGCGATGGCCAATGGCGGCGTGCCCGCATCCCGCTGGTTTGGTTCACCCAGGAGAAACGCCATGAGCTGGAATGAAGATCCGATCGAATCCTCCCGCCTGGGCGAGGGCGAGGATGCCTTCGACGCCGAGCCGGTGGTGGTCACCCCGTTGCCACGCCGCAACAATGACGTGCTGTACCTGGGCGATACCGGCCGGCTGCCGCAGGACGCGCGCCGCGCGCTGTGCCAGCTGCTGATCGGCCCGAGCATCGACCAGCAGCGCCACGCCAAGCTGTGGCCGGCGCTGTTGCGCAATGAAGCCGCCATCCGCACCTCCCTGTCAGACCTGTTCCTGGAACTGGTGCTGGACCGCGAGAGTGGCGTTGCCTTCACCCGCCAGGCCGATACCGAAGACCTGGATTCGCCGGTGCTGCTGCGCACCTCGCCGCTGACCTTCATCGACTCGGTGCTGCTGCTGTATCTGCGCCAGCAACTGGGCGAGGCCGATGCCCGCGGCAACCGCGCGGTGGTCGCCGATGCGGAGATGGCCGAGGCCCTGGCGGTATACGAAAAGAACCTGTCCACCGACCGCGCCGGCTTCAACCGCCGCGTGGCCAGTGCCGTGCAGAAGATGAAGGACAACCACATCCTGACCCGCCTGGCGGGCCAGGAAGACCGCCACGAAGTCTCTCCCGCATTGAAGCTGCTGTTCTCTGCAGAAGACGTCTCCGCGCTGTCGGCGGTGTACCGCCAGCTGCGCGAAACACCGGCTGCCGAAGCCTGATCCCAGCGAGCACGCCATGGCCATTTCCAAGCACACTCCCGCCCTGTTCACCGAAGGCCTGCCGGACCCGCGCACGCAGCAGTTCCGCATGCGCCGCCTGCAGGTACACAACTGGGGCACCTTCAACGGCCTGACCGAAGTGCCGATCGCCGAGCGCGGCTTCCTGTTCGTGGGCCGCTCCGGCTCGGGCAAGTCGACCCTGCTCGATGCAATGTCCGCGCTGCTGGTGCCGCCGGCCATCGTCGACTTCAACGCCGCCGCGCGCGAAGCCGAGCGCAGTGGCCGCGACCGCAACCTGGTGTCCTACGTGCGTGGCGCCTGGGCCGACCAGCAGGACCGCGGCACCGGCGAGATCGCCACCCAGTACCTGCGCAAGGGCGCCACCTGGACCGCGCTGGTGCTGGAATACCGCGCCGGCGATGGCCGCGTGGTCAGCCTGGTGCGGTTGTTCTGGATCGCCGGCAACGGCGCCACCGCTGGCGATGTGCGCAAGCACTACCTGGTGGCCGAGCGCCCGTTCGACATCGCCAAGGACCTCGGCGGCTTCGACCTGGACCTGCGCAAGCTGAAGCAGAAGCTGGCCGACGTGCACCACTTCGACAGCTTCGCCGGTTACGCCGAGCGCTTCCGTCACCTGCTCGGCATCGACAACGAGATGGCGCTGCGCCTGCTGCACAAGACCCAGTCGGCCAAGAACCTCGGCGACCTCAACGTCTTCCTGCGCGACTTCATGCTCGATACGCCGAAGACCTTTGACGCCGCCGAACGGCTGGTCAACGATTTCGCCGAACTGGATGGCGCGCACCAGGCCGTGGTCACCGCACGCCGCCAGGTGGAAACCCTGCTGCCGGCGCGCGAGCACTACGGCGAACTGAAGCAGATCAAGCGCCGCCGCAGTGACGATGAAGTGCTGAAGCTGGGCATCGACAGTTTCCGCGAGTCGCGCCGCCAGCAGTTGATCGATGCGCGCCTGCGTGAACTCGACACCCGCGACCGTGGCCTGCTGGGCGAGGAATCCCAGCGCCGCGCCGCGCTCGACAACCACACCGCCAAGCTGGGCGAGCTGGAGCTGCAGCGGCGCCAGCAGGGCGGTGAGCGGATCGAGGAACTGGAACGCGAACAGGGCCGCGCCGAAGCCGAGCGCGACCGTCGCCAGGCCAAGCAGGCCCAGGCCCGCGATGCCGCCGGACAGCTGCAACAGGCGCTGCCCGAGGACGCACATGGCTTCGCCGCACTGGTGGAACAGGCGTCGACCGAACTGCTGGACCGCAAGCGCGCCTCCTCGGCGCTGGATGATGCGATCAGCGAACGGCTGGGTGGCCGGCGCGATGACGAGCGCCGCTTCAGCGACGTGCGTGCCGAACTGGATGCCATGCAGCGCAACACCTCCAGCATTCCCGCGCCACTGCAGAAACTGCGTGCACGGCTGGTGGAGGAAACCGGCCTGCCCGAGGCGGCGCTGCCATTCGTCGGCGAGCTGATCCAGGTGCGCGAGGATGACCTGCCGTGGCAGGGTGCCATCGAGCGGGTGCTGTTCGGTTTCGCGCAGTCGCTGCTGGTCGACGACAAGCATTACAACGAGGTCGCCGACTGGGTGAACCGCACCCACCTCGGCATGCGTTTCACCTATTACCGCGTGCGTCGCAACGACGAGGCGTTCGCGCGTGACCCGTCGCCGCGTTCGCTGCTGCACAAGCTGGAACTGCGCGACCACGTGTTCGAAGGCTGGCTGCGGCGCGAGCTGGGCAAGCGCTTCGATTATGAGTGCGTGGACGCGCGCCAGCTGCGCAACGTCGACCGCGGCATCACCCGCGAAGGCCAGGTCAAGCATCCCGGCGACCGCTTCGAGAAGGATGACCGCAGCGCGGTGACCGACCGCCGCCGCTGGCTGTTGGGCTTCAACAACCGCGACAAGCTGGCCGTGTACGAAAAGGAAGCGCAGGAGCTGGCGAAGCGGATCGCCGGCTGCGACGAAGACGTCGCGAGGCTGCGTGCGCAGCGCGATCTCGATAATGAGCGCCGCCTGGCCTGCCACCAGTTGGCCGGCATCGGCTGGGACGAGATCGACGTCGCCACCCCGCAGCAGCGCCTGGTCGACATCGAAGCAACCCTGCGTGACCTGCGCGAAGGCAACGCGGACCTGGAAAAGCTGGCCCGGCAGATCGACGCGGCGCGTTCGGACATCGAACAGGCGCGACGCACCTACGAAGATACCCGGGTCGAGCGCGGCCAGCTGGTGAAGGAGCGCGACCGCCTGGACCGCGCCCGCCAGCAGAGCCGTGCACTGGTGCTGCCGACACTGGGCGCCACCCAGGAAGCGGGACTGCAGGAACGCCTGGAAGCGTTCGGTGCGCTCAGCCTGGAAACGCTGGAGGCGCACATGCGCCAGGTCAGCAACGCGCTGAACGAATCGCTGTCGTCCTCGCAACAGGACGTCAACCGGGTCGAGAACCAGCTGCTGGGCTGCTTCCGCCGCTTCGTGCAGGGCTGGCCGGAAGAATCCGGCGACTTCACCGTATCAGTGGCATCGGCCGATGATTTCCTGGCCCGCCTGGAGCGTCTGGAACGCGACGGCCTGCCACAGCACGAGGAACGTTTCTTCGACCTGCTGCAGAACCAGAGCAAGAACAACCTGCTGGCCCTGCAGCGGCACAGCGCCGAGGCGCGCAAGTCGATCGGCCAGCGCCTGGATGAGGTCAACGCCAGCCTGGAACAGGTGCCGTTCAACCGCGGCACCCTGCTGACCATCGAGCTCAGCGACCGCCGCCTGCCGGAAGTGCTGGAGTTCCACCAGCACCTGCGCGAGGTGCTGTCCCAGCAGCAGACCGAACAGCGCGAACTGGCCGAAGCCCAGTTCGCCGTGCTGCGCCAGCTGGTCACCCGGCTGGGTTCGTCCGAAGGCGAAGACAAGCGCTGGCGTGAGCTGGTGCTGGACGTGCGCATGCACGTGGAGTTCATCGGCGTGGAACTGGATGCCGCCACCCGCCAGCAGGTCGAGATCTACCGTAGTGGCGCCGGCAAGTCCGGTGGCCAGCGGCAGAAGCTCGCCACCACCTGTCTGGCGGCAGCGCTGCGTTACCAGCTCGGTGGCGCCGATGGCCAGCTGCCGAGCTACGCTGCGGTGGTGCTCGATGAGGCCTTCGACAAGGCCGACAACGAGTTCACCGCGTTGGCGATGAACATCTTCGACAACTTCGGTTTCCAGATGGTGGTCGCCACCCCGCTGAAATCGGTGATGACGCTGGAGCCGTTCATCGGCGGCGCCTGCTTCGTGGAGATCAGCGGCCGGCACGATTCCGGCGTCCTGCTGATTGAATACGATGAAGAAGGAAAGCGCCTGAAACTGCCCGAACGCAGCCGCCAGCAGGCCAACGAACCCGAGCCCGAACAAGCCGACGCGTGATGCTGCGGCAACGGTAGCGCCGAGCCATGCTCGGCGAGCGCAGCGGGGTGTCAGGCAAACGTATCCCACCCCATCCGCGCGATCAGCACCACCACCAGGCCCACGAACAGCTTGCGGATGAACGGCGTTCCCCCGCGCAAGGCCAGCCGCGTGCCCACCACCGAGCCCACGATGTTGGCCACCGCCATCGGTACGGCGAACAGCAGCAACACGTTGCCGGTGGGCACGAAGAACGAAAGCGCAGCGAAGTTGGTGGACAGGTTGACCACCTTCGACGCCGCCGAGGCGCGCAGGAAATCCAGCCCGAAGAAGCGTACGAACAGGAAGATCAGGAAGCTGCCGGTGCCCGGCCCGAAGAAGCCATCGTAGAAGCCGATCGCCGCACCGATCCCCAGCGCGATCACCAGCTCGCGGCGGCCCACCTCGCGCGGGCGGTGCAGCGCCCCGAAATCCTTCTTCCACAGCGTGTAGCCCAGCATCGCCACCAGCAGCACCAGCACCAGCGGGCGCACCGCATCCTTGGGCAGCAGGCTGACCGCCGTCGCGCCGAGGAACGAAAAGATGAAGGCCGTGGCCGCGGCGAACAGCACCGGTCGCCACGGGAAGCGCACGTTGCGCGCGTAGCGCCAGGCCGCCGCCCCGGTCCCGAAGGCCGAGCTGAACTTGTTGGTGCCGAACAGCAGGGCGGGGGAGTGCTGCGGCAGCACCGTGAACAGTCCCGGCAGCTGTACCAGCCCGCCGCCGCCGACCGCCGCATCGACCAGACCGGCAATGAAGGCGATGGCCACCAGCCACCAGAGTTCGGGGGGGATCATGTCCAGCACGGATCAGGCCTGCAGTAGGGGGCCGACAGGATACGCCCACCCCGCGGTGGCCCGCCGGTCCGTCGCGCACCGGCCGTGCAAAAATAGCGGCATGAGCCAGACTGCCCCCGATACCTGCCCCTGCGACCTCGGCAAGCCCTACGCCGACTGCTGCGGCCGTTGCCATGCAGGCGAGCCGGCGGCCGATGCCGCGACCCTGATGCGCTCGCGCTACAGCGCCTACGTGCTGCAGCGTGCCCACTACCTGCTCTCCAGCTGGCACCCCGATACCCGTCCGGCGGAGCTCTCCCTGGACGAGGCCCCCGGCCAGCGCACCCGGTGGCTGGGCCTGACCGTGCATGAGCACCAGCAGGACGGCGACCGCGCGCAGGTGCGCTTCACCGCGCGCTACCGCATCGGCGGCGGCAGTGCGGTCAAGATGACCGAGCACAGCCGCTTCCAGCGCATCGACGGGTACTGGTTCTACCTGGACGCGCTGTAGCAGCCCGGCCGCAGCCGTCGATGACGTGGTCCTCACCGCGGCTGACCCAAGCTTCCTGTCGTGAACAGCCTGCTCGCCACCGCCCCCGTGAACCCTTCCCGCCATGCCGCCCTGGCCGACTTCTACGTCCACGTGCGCCAACGCAGCGTAGCGCTTGCTGCCCCGCTCAGTGCCGAAGACGCGATGGTGCAGAGCATGGCCGACGCCAGCCCCACCAAGTGGCACCTTGCCCACACCACGTGGTTCTTCGAACGCTTCGTGCTGGGCACGCAGCGGGGCTACCAGCCGCTGCAGCCCGACTGGCATTTCCTGTTCAACAGCTACTACGAAACCATCGGCCCGGCACACGCGCGGCCGCAGCGTGGCCTGCTGTCCCGGCCCAGCCTGGAGCAGGTGCGCGATTACCGCGAACGTATCGATGGCCAGGTGCTGCGCCTGTTGCACGACGGTGTACTGGCCGATGACACGCTGGACCATCTTCAGCTCGGCCTGCACCACGAACAACAGCATCAGGAACTGCTGCTGACCGATATCAAGCACGCGCTGTGGAGCAATCCGCTGCAGCCGGCCTACCGCGATGACCTGGCCACCGTGGCCGGCGCCGCCACGCCGCTGCAGTGGATCGACAGCCCGGAGCGCATCGCGTGGATCGGCGCCCATGCCTGGCCCGCCGATGCCGATTTCGCCTACGACAACGAATCCCCGCGCCACCGCGTGCTGGTGCCTGCCCATGCGCTGGCCAACAGGCCGGCCAGCAACGCCGAGTTCGCCGCGTTCATCGCTGATGGCGGCTACCAGCAGGTGCAGCTGTGGATGAGCGAGGGCTGGTCGTTGAACCAGGCCCAGCAGTGGCGTCATCCGCTGTACTGGGATGACGCGCTGGAGCGCGAATACACCCTCGGCGGCTGGCGTGCGCTGGATCCGCACGCGCCGGTCTGCCATATCAGCTATTACGAAGCCGATGCCTACGCCCGCTGGGCCGGCGCGCGCCTGCCCACCGAGTTCGAGTGGGAAGCGTCTGCCAGCCAGCACGCCCCTGACGGCCATTTCGTCGACGACGATCGCCTGCATCCGTCCGCGCCACGCGGAGCGGATGGCCTGCAGCAGCTGCACGGCGATGTCTGGGAATGGACCAGCAGCGCCTACGGCCCCTATCCCGGTTTCGCCACCTTCCCGGGCAGCCTCGGCGAATACAACGGCAAGTTCATGTGTGGCCAGTGGATCCTGCGTGGCGGCAGCTGCGCCACGCCACGCGGCCACGTCCGCGCCAGCTACCGCAATTTCTTCGACCCCTCCGCACGCTGGCAGTTTTCCGGCGTGCGCTTGGCAAAGGCCCTTCAATGAGCAACGTCGCATGAGTACCGTACACGCCGCGCGCCAGGCCCTGACCGACCTGACCCCCAGCCGCGAGCGGGTGCTGTCCGACGCCATCGCAGGCCTGTCAGCGCAGCCACCGCGGCTGCCGTCGAAATACTTCTACGATGCAGCGGGTTCGGCCCTGTTCGAACAGATCACCCGCACGCCGGAGTACTACCCGACCCGGACCGAGCTGGCGTTGCTGGAACAGTCGCTGCCGTGTATCGCGCAGAAGGTCGGTCCGCGCGTGCACGTGGTGGAGCTGGGCAGTGGCAGCGGCCGCAAGACCACGCTGCTGCTGGAGGCGCTTGACGGACCGGTGGCCTACACCCCGATCGAGATCTCGCGCGCCGCCCTGCTGTCGAGCATCGACCACCTGGCACCGGCCCATCCGGACATCGAGATGCTGCCGGTCTGTGCCGATTTCACCCAGCCGGTAGACCTGCCCGAGCCCGAAGAAGAAGCCGCGCGGCGCCTGCTGTTCTTCCCCGGCTCGACCCTGGGCAACTTCGAGCACGATGAGGCGGTGGTCCTGCTGCGCGCCATGCGCCAGACCATGGGCGAAGACGGACTGGCGCTGATCGGCGTGGACCTGCACAAGGACACCGCTACGCTGGAAGCGGCCTACAACGATGCGGCCGGAGTCACTGCCGCCTTCACCCTCAACCTGCTCAAGCGCCTCAACCAGCAGGTCGGCAGCGATTTCGACCTGCAGGCCTTCCACCACCGTGCACGCTACAGCGTGCCGCGGCTGCGCATTGAAACCCAGCTGGTCAGTGACCGCGACCAGGAGGTGACCCTTGATGGCCACCGGTTCCGGTTTGCCGCAGGCGACGCCATCCAGGTGGAATACAGCCACAAGTACACCGATGAAAGCCTGCAGCAGCTGCTCGATGCGGCCGGGCTTGAGGTGATTGGACGCTGGGACACCGTCGCGCCACAACCGGCCTTCGGCCTGCGCCTGCTGCGTCGCCGCTGATTCTTCAGTGCCGTTATGATGCAGGGGCCATGGCGGCACGGAGGATGACCATGACCACCCGCTCGCTGATCCTGCTCGCCACGTTGCTGGCCAGCCCGCTGGCGACCGCGCAGCAGCCCGATCCCGCATTTGCTTCCTGCCTGTCGACCCTGCAGGCCAGCGCGGCAGGGCAGGGCATCCCGGCCGAGCGCTTCAGCGCGCTGATGGCCGGCGTGCAGCCGGATCCTTCCGTGCTGGAGCTGCTGGATGCCCAGCCCGAGTTCACCACGCCGATCTGGGATTACCTGGCTGCGCTGGTCGACGAACAGCGGGTGGACGACGGCCGCGCCATGCTGGCCCAGCACCGCGCACTGCTGCAGCAGGTATCCGCCGAGTACGGCGTGGACCCGGCCACCATCGTGGCGGTGTGGGGCGTGGAAAGTGATTACGGCCGCGTGTTCGGCAAGCGCCCGTTGCTGCAGTCGTTGTCCACGCTGTCCTGCGCGGGCCGGCGCCAGTCGTTCTTCCGCGGGGAACTGCTGTCACTGCTCAAGCTGATCGACCGGGGTGACCTGCGCGGCGAGGGCCTGGTGGGCTCCTGGGCCGGTGCCTTCGGGCATACCCAGTTCATGCCGAGTACCTATGCGCGTATCGCGGTGGACGGTGATGGCGATGGCCGCCGCGACCTGGTGGGCAGCATCCCCGACGCGCTGGCCTCCACTGCGAATTATCTCAAGCGTGCCGGCTGGCGCAGCGGGGAGGCGTGGGGCATGGAAGTCCGCGTACCCGCTGGCTTCAGCGTCGCGCAGGCCGGGCGCACCCAGCGCCGGCCGTTACCGGCGTGGAAAGCGCTGGGCGTGACCACCCTGCAGGGCGAGGCCATCACAGCCGCCGGGCTGCCCGCTGACGCCCGCGCGGCGCTGCTGCTGCCGGCCGGAAACACCGGACCGGCGCTGCTGGTGTTCCGCAACTACGACGCGATCTACAGCTACAACGCGGCAGAGAGCTACGCGCTGGCCATCGCCACGCTGGCTGACCGGCTGCGTGGCGGGGCCGGCCTGGCAACCGCCTGGCCCACCGATGATCCGGGCCTGGGACGCCGCGAACGCCGCCAGCTGCAGGCGCTGCTGGCCGCGCGCGGGCACGACATCGGCCAGGTCGACGGCATGATCGGCACTGCCAGCCGCCGCGCCATCCAGGCCGAGCAGCAACGCCTGGGATGGACGCCGCTGGATGGACGCGCCGGCCGCCGCATCCTGCAGGCATTGCAGGCCGAGCCAGCCACTGTCGCCGCGCCGGCCGCCAGCCGCTTCATCCTTCCTTCCAACTACAACACGCTGGTGCAGTCGCCAGCGGTGCGGAGTGCATCCAAGGTGCAACAGATCCAAGGCGTGACCAGTGGCCAGTTCCAGGGGCTCGATGCGTGGCTCATCCAGACCCCGCAGGGCAGCGCGGCGATCAGTGTGTTCGGCGGCCAGCTGCTGTCCTTCGTGCCCAGCGGCGGTCAGGACGTGATGTGGCTGTCGCCCCGTCGCGCTGGACTGCCGACGCCGATCCGCGGCGGCAGCCCGGTGTGCTGGCCGTACTTCGGTCGGCAGGGACAGTCCAATGAGGTGCCCGCACATGGCTTCGTGCGTACCCTGCCGTGGGAGTTGAAGCTGGCGCGCGCGCTGGCCGACGGCAGCATCGAGCTCACCCTGGCACCACCGGTGCTGGACAACCTGTCACTGCGCCTGCAGATGGTGGTGACCATCGGGGCGACCCTGACCCAGCGGCTGATCACCGACAACACCGGCACCGCGCCGGCGACGATCAGCCAGGCGCTGCACAATTACTTCCGCGTCGGTGACGCCGGGCGCGTGGACGTGGAGGGCGTAGACGGCCTGGACTACCTGGACAAGTACGAGAACTACGCCCAGGCGCGCCGCCAGCAGGGGCCGTGGAACCTGCGCGATCCGCGCGATCCCGGCCGCAGTGACCGCATCTATACGCAGGCCGGGGGCCGCTACGTACTGCACGATCCGGTGTTGAAGCGACGCATCACCCTGCAAACGCAGGGCAGCCGTTCGCTGGTGGCCTGGAACCCGGGGGCAGAGGCGGCCGCCAGGATGGCCGACGTCGGTGATGGCTGGCGCGACTACGTCTGCCTGGAAGCGGCCAACGCGGGCCCGGACGTGGTGACGATCCCGGCCGGCGGCCGCCACGTGCTGCAGCAGACCCTGTCGGTGCAGCCGCTGTAACAGGCCTGCATGGTCGATTCGCGCAACGCCGTCGCGCCTCGGCGCAAGCTGGCCTACGCCAGGACCCGCGGGCGCAGCACCAGCAAGGTCACCGCGCCGGCCACCAGTCCCCAGAATGCCGAGCCGATCCCCCACAGGGACATACCGGACGCGGTAGCCAGGAAGGTCACCAACGCGGCCTCACGGTCGCGCTCCACTGCCAGTGCGGTTGCCAGGCTGTTGCCGATGGTGCCCAACAACGCAATGCCGGCCACGCAGGCAATCAGTTCCTTCGGGAAGGCAGCGAACAGCGCAGCCACCGTGGCCCCGAACACACCAACGACGATATAGAAGGCACCCGCCGCCATGGCAGCGGTGTAGCGTCGGGCCGGATCCTGGTGTGCCTCGCGGCCCATGCAGATCGCCGCCGTGATCGCGGCCAGGTTCAATGCGAAAGCACCGAACGGCGCCAGCACCGCGTTGACCACGCCGATCCAGCCGATCAGTGGCGACACCGGTGCCTGGTAACCCGAAGCGCGGATCACCGCGACCCCGGGAATGTTCTGCGAGGCCATGGTCACCACGAACAGGGGCAGCGCAACGCTGGCCACCGCCGCCCAGCTGAGCCGTGGCGTGGTCCACACCGGCAGCGCGAGCTGCAGTTCAATGCCCTGCAGGTGCAGCTGTCCGGTGCTGAGCGCCACCGCGATGCCCACCATGAGGGTGGCAATCACCGCATAGCGGGGCAGCAGGCGCCGCGCCAGCAGCCAGCTGCCGAACATCGCCAGCGCCATCAGCAGCTGTGTCTGCATGGAGACGAAGACCTCCAGCCCGAAGCGCAGCAGCACGCCCGCCAGCATGCCGGCGGCCAATGCCATCGGCACGCGCTCCATCAGTCTGGCGAACACCCCCGAGAACCCCAGCACCGCGCCGAGCACGGCAGCCAGCAGGAAGGCGCCGATCGCCTCAGGCAAGCTGACGCCGCCGGCACCCACCACCAGCATCGCTGCGCCCGGGGTGGACCATGCGCTGACGACCGGGATCCGGTAACGCAGCGACAGGCCGATGCAGGTCACCCCCATGCCCAGCCCCAACGCCCACATCCAGGACGCGATCTCCTGCTGGTCCGCCCCCACGGCCTGGGCGGCCTGGAACACGATCACCGCCGAACTGGCGAACCCCACCAGTACGGTAATGAAGCCGGCGACCACGGCGGGCAAGGAGAGGTCGCGCCACCATGCGCGCGTGGGGACTGCATCCATTGTCGTGTTGATCCGGAGGGGTAGCGTGCATTGATACCTGCTGCGCTGCCGTGCGCGCAACGCGTGCAGGAGCACGTGCAGCACATGCGCTGTCATCAAATTGAAAAAAGGTGTTGACGAATCCTGCAGGATCTCTACAATTCGCTCCCTCGCTGCAACGCAACGATTTCTTCGGAAACCAGAGCGGAAACAGCACGCCACCACCGCCGAACGATTCAATCGAACGAAGGTGTTGACGGACTGAAAAAGTCCGGCATAATAGGCGGCTCGCAACGACGAAACGCCTTCG
>NZ_JBJDOQ010000029.1:0-23544 GCF_044901215.1 Stenotrophomonas sp. NPDC078853
CGATCACGCATACTGCCTCCGGTACAACGGGGGCATACGAGTCTGTCTCATCAGATGAGACAGCCACGTGCGGACCTTCCAGAACATAATATACATTATGCGCAATAGGATATCTGCCATCGCCTGGTTCGCCACCCCGGAATGCCTTTGCCACAATGAAATCCAGTGCCATCTGCCTTGCCGACTGTTCGTCATCAGACAATTCTGCCCCGTTGAGGTAGAGATTCTGGTTCGCGAGGCAGACATTGTTGGACCGCCGTAAGCCATCGCAGATATTTCTGGGTGTTAGTTGTCTGGATGAACAAAGTTCCGCCCTTTGATCGCCTGGGTGCGCCGGGTTCAAATGCAGCTGTCTGACGCGGACAAGTTGCCCCTTTCACAGCTGAAACTGCCCCATTCTGCTCCGGAAACCCGCCCATCTTTCCGCGAGTCTTCGGACAAGCCGCCCCTAATTTGGCGGAACTACGCATTACTTGCCCCGAATTCTTCTGGAGCTCGTTGGTCGCAGGACCTCCAAGTAGCTGCCTTGCTGTGGGCCAGCTTTCAGATGCAGCCATATCGCCCGCAGAGTTCAGCCATAGAGCCCTCAGCCTACGTTAGATCGGGTGCCTTTCCGGATAAATTTCCTGCAAGTTCTTCCGATTTGGGGGCTAAAATTGTAGTGCGACATCGTCTTGGTCTTCCTAGTGGGCAATGCAATGAATTCCCTGTCTACCTTGCAACAGATGAGCATCGTCGCAGGCGTCTTGGTGGCGCTTGTTGTTTCCATTACCGTGGCAGCAGTCTGGCTGGCCAACCGCCAAAACGCAGCATACGATCGAGAACTGGCAGGAGGGAAATGCCCTTGTTGCGGCAAACCGCTGGATGCCTGACGTTCAAGCGACGTTTCCCCCACAGGTTGCCTTAGTAGAGCGTGTGGCATCCTTGTGGGAGCTGTTCATTTACCAGGCAGGCATTCTATGCGCGGGCATATACCTTCGGAAACATCTGCCTTCGCTCAGGCCAGATCGAACGCCGCGCGGGATTGGCTCGATATGGCGGCGTTCGAAGCGATACTGAGCCCGAGTGCCGTCCAGGGCCGCACCCTGACGCAGTGCCTGCAATCTGGGAGCGTTCTGGGCGTGTGGATTGGGGAACTGAAGCTGTTTCTCTTTCCTCCATGGCAGCTGGACTCTACTGGGATGCCTTTGCCAGTGCTCTCGGAGGTACTGTCGCTACTGCGTGGCCCATATGGCGTTTCAGCCGGCGGCCCGACGTCAGGTTGGGAGGAAATCGAATGGCTGATCGCTCCGCATGCTCGATTGTGCGGAGGCAGTCCAGCAGAGGCTCTTGCCCTACATCCAGCGCTCGTGCTGGAGGCGGCGAAGCAAGATTTTTCCTCCTGGAGCGATGACGCACGCTGGTAGGCTCGCGGGAACTCAACTGCCAGCTAACCCGGAATCGCGACGTGTCCCCCATGCATATGGAGAAAGCAGCTGAGGGTTCGAGGATAACCCTGCTTCTTCAGGCCTGCTTGATGACGTCTCTTTGCTGGAGTAGGATCGGCCAAGGCAGGGAAACGCTTTTAAGATCAATGCGTTACTTCGCATAACGTAGCTTATGTTAACGGCCGCCGCCATCAGACCTCTGCTTACGCGGTGCCCATAACTTGGCCACCCAACGATCCACGTTTGCACCTCAAGGCTGCGGTGGCACGGGTGCCCATCAACCGCTCTCTGGCGATAGCGCCGCCACCGAAGATGACGCCCAGATTTGGGCCTTCTGCGGTCAACCCGCAGCGAGCCCAAGTTAATTCGCGCCGGCGCAATCACCAGCTGCACCCAGGAACGGCCAGCGTGGCGGCTGCATATACAGCACCGGTCCGCTCCCGCGAGCCAATCAGATCCCGCGAGGTGGCGTAGACGATTCTCATGGCGGGATTATTTTGCCTGCGTGCGAAGAATCAGGCCGCCGTATACCGGTGTGCGATGCCTGCACGGTGCACCATGCCCTGACTTCTTCCAATTACATCGGGTCGGTCCTGTCTAGGCGCTTCGCCGGCCTGAAGCAAAAACAAAGGGGGGGCGAGACTGGGAGTACCTTGGACGTCGTAAAACACGCAAACATGTTCGTTCTGGTTGACAGTCTGTCGTTAATGCGGGGTATATGTTCCGATTTAGATCCAATATGGTAGGGCTTGATCCCTCCCCTCCCCTTTCTCTCATGCTGCAAAAAACGCTGCTTTATCTATTCGACCCGTGGTGCGGGTTGTGCTACGCCGCCGCTCCGGCGCTCGACGCGCTGACTAACGACTCCTCTATCGAACTGATGTTATTGCCAAGCGGTCTATTCACAGGCCGTGGTGCTCGCCCGCAGAATCGGGAATGGGCAGAGTACGCGTGGTCTAACGATCAGAGGATTGAAGCACTGACCGGGCAGGTATTCAGCGAGGCGTACCGTCAGCAGGTGTTGCTCGGTCCGCATGGCAGCTTCGATTCGGGTCCGATGACCCGTGCACTGACCTTGGCGCGCGGCCTCGACAGACGCCTGGAGCTACCGCTGCTCCACCACTTCCAGCGGCAGCGGTACATCGACGGCCGGGAGACCAGCAGCGCGAGGGTCGCTGCGGCCATCACGTCCGGCTTCCTTGAGCGGCATGGATACGCTTCTGACCCAGTGGTGTTTGCCGAGCAGCTCAACGCTGACGATGCGCTGGCCCTTTTGGCTTGCGAACGCATCGATGAAACTCAGCGCATGATGGAGAGTGAACAGGTCCGGGGCGTTCTAAAGCTGTATCTCCAGACTGCTGGCCAGCTGCAGCCGGTGAGCTCTGAAGTCCTCTATCAGGGAGCGGATGCCGTTCTCGAAGCCATCGCCGTGATGCGGCAAATGCCTGCATAGATCGATAGCTGATATCGAGCACTTCGGTGCCCCTGTCTCCACTGCCCAGCCCTCTCTCACAGCGGCGCCGTCTACACGGCATTCGCCAACAGGAGTACTTATGAAATCAGTCGTAGCCAGTTCATTCGGCCCTGCGCCCACCATGCACATTGAACAACGGCCAGTACCGTCGCCACGTGAGGGCTACACGTTGGTTCGCATGCACGCTGCTACCGTTAACCCACTTTCAAGCCAGGTCCTCGCGGGTATTGTCGAGCACGCACGCGCACCATTGGTGCTGACTAATGACGGTGCCGGTATTGTTGAACACAGCGGCGCTTTTGAGCCAGGAACACGCGTGGCCATCTACGGCGGTGCCGCACTCGGCGTTACTGAGGATGGCCTGCAGCAGCAGTGGGCATTGGTGCAGGACAAGCGCATCATCCGCCTTCCTGATTCCATCACCCTGGATCAGGGGGCCGCCTTTCCCATCAACTACGTCACCGCCTACCAGGCTTTGACCCGCATTGGACAGGTGAAGGACGGGCAGACAGTGCTGATCTCTTGAGCGTCCGGGTCCGTGGGACACGCACTGATCCAGATGAGCAGAGCGCTGGGAGCCATGCCGAGTGCCGTCGTTTCCTCGGCCGCCGAGGTTGAACGAGCGAAGTGGTCTGGTGCTGAGGTTGTTGTGGATCTGGCCGAAGATGATCTGCGTGCAAGCGTGCTGAGAGGCACCGGCGGGAAAGGTGCAGACCTGGCCTTGGATCCAGTTGGTGGCAAGGTGCTCGGCCGCTCCCGCTCCACCCGCCCGGGCCCGGGCAGAACATGAACAAGCCTCAGCTTGCTGAGAACTATGATGCAAGGTATCTTCCCGGCCACGTCCGTATGGGTCGAAGCAGCACGTGACTTCCCTTGCCATCCACGCCAAGCGCTACGCCTTGGCACTGCTACTTGCAGTGCTGGTAATAGTGCCTGTCGTCGATGCTTCGGTCTGTTTCTCTGAAGAGCAGTCCCATCAGGAAGTAGCAGGGCCAGGCGAGAGGCACTCCGACAAGGCACACCCAGCCTGTGGTCATGGTCATTGCCATCACAGCAGTGCATTCGTGGCGTCTAACGGATTTGCGCCGGGCGAGGCGCCACTGGATGAGGGTGGGCACGTGTTCTACGAGCGGCCCGTGGCGCCCCACACCCCCGACAGGCTGATTAGACCTCCCAGGGCTTGATCGCGACCCAGGCGCTAGGCGCCTGTTCGTCCTTCTGCGATCACCCTTAGCGGATCTTTCCATGATCACATCTTGTTTCTGGGCGCTTTGTGCGTCCGGCCGACGCGTGCCTGCTCGCGCAGTCGCCGAACGGCACCGTGCCGCCTCTAAGAAGGCGGCTTGAATGCCCCTCTCAATATCTACCTACCTCCGAACTCCGCGCGGTCAAGCGGCACTGCTGATGGCAACCGCTACGGTGGTCCTCGGTGCGGGCCTGGGCCTGCGCGACCCTTGGCCTGCCGATGAGCCGAGATTCGCCTTGGTTGCCTCCCAAATGGTGGACAGCGGAAACTGGCTGTTCCCACGCCGCGGTGGAGAGCTGTACGCAGACAAGCCTCCGCTCTTCATGTGGATCCAGGCTGCCCTGCTGCAGCTGACCGGAAATCTCAGGATTGCCTTCCTGCTTCCCTCGGTGCTGTCAGGTATCGCATGTGTGTGGATGACCTACGACCTAGGACGGCGCTTGTGGTCCAAGCAGGCCGGGATCTACGCAGGTTGGGCGCTACTCCTCGCCGTGCAGTTCACTCTGCAGATGAAGCGCGCGCAGATCGATCCCCTGCTGCTTGCATGGGTCACCTTGGCCCACTACGGCCTCATTCGGCACATTGTTCGCGGTCCGGATTGGCGGATGTGGACCGTGGCGTGGTTTGCGGCCGGGTTGGGAGTGATCACCAAGGGCGTGGGAGTGATTGCACTCTTCATGCTGGTTCCAGCCCTGGCGCTGACGTTTTCCAGGAAGATGAGTGCTTCTTGGATAGGTGATCGACGCGCGTGGCTGGGACCCCTGGCCTTGTTGGTCGCGATTGGCATCTGGCTCATTCCGATGCTGATCGCTGTATGGATCCACCCCACCCAAGAGAACCTTGAGTACGCGCGTAACATCCTGTTCCGCCAGACGATCCAGCGTTACGGAAACTCATGGCATCACTTCCAGGCACCGTGGTACTTCCTCGTAGTTATAGCTACGTCGTGGTTGCCAACGATCGCCCTTCTTCCCTGGGCGGGGCCAAGCCTCTACAAAGGGCTTTGTCGCTTTGACGAACGTCTATGGCTTCCGGTCGGCAGCCTCGCCCTGATCGTACTGTTCTTTTCAGTTCCTGCAGGAAAGCGAGACATGTACATCCTCCCCGGCCTGCCGATGCTGTGCTTGGCGCTCGCTGCGTCTCTTCCAGACATTGTCGGAAGAGTCGGAGTACGAAGATTGGCGACCGCGTTTGTCTCGCTCCTGGGTACGGCAACGGCGACCTTGGGGATATGGATGCTCGCTTCCAACCCTCGGTTCGAAGTGAAGCTTCTCACTGAGCGTGGCTCTAGTGAGGACTCGCACTCGATCGCCATCCTGGTCCTCCTCGCCTCGTTGCCCTTGCTGGTTGGTGCGGCTCTCTCACTTTCAGGCAGCGCCTGGAAGGGGCTGCTCACGGGGATGAGTGGTTTTTGGGTCGTCTACGGGTTTGCGGGTCCCAGCGTCCTGAACGAGGCAAGCTCATCCCGGGGGCTCATGGAACAGGTGAGCACACGCATCGGACCTTCGGCGCAACTGGGACTGGTCGGTTGGCGCGAGCAGCAATTGCTCATGTCGCAATCAGCCACGGCGGAGTTCGGCTTCAATCGGCCTGCTAGGCAGCAGCTTGCCACGGCATTGAGTTGGCAGCAGGAGCGCCAGGACGTGCGTTGGCTGCTCATTGAGGGGTCGGTGCTAGAGAACTGCGGTGATCGAAGGCCGGATCCATCCTTGCAGTTTGGAGTAGCCAATCGAAGAACCTGGTGGCTCATTCCGGCTGGAGCTCTATCGACATGCGAAACCTCAATTCGCTAGACCTCGCCGCCGCTTCCGAGTGTCGAGGGCGTCAGGTCCTTTGCACCTGTACTGCCCCTCTGAGCGCCCCTTAAGTAGACCCGCGAGCACAGCGACTTCGGTTTGCACAGCGCCGGCGTACTCGCCATGAGCGCGTCTGCGGGTCCATCAAACGGAAAAACAAATGGACTACTTGAAAAAATGCTTCAGCCGGAGTGATCGGCAAGGCCGAGCTGTCTCAGATCCACTCGGTCGGCTTGGGAGGCATGTCAGGGGACCTCAGCTGGGGATCAGTACTCTGATCATCGTTGTGGCGTTGTACTTCACGTTGTTCCTCAACAACGCCTTCTTTGCAGAGGTCATCGCCAAGAGTGGTGTTGATGGAGCGGCCCGTGCGCTGCTTCTCTTGTCAACGGCAGCGATTCTTACCTCCTTGAACGTACTCTTTCTTGGGTTGTTGTGCACTCGATGGACGGTAAAGCCCGTCGTTTCCTTGCTTCTTGTCGTGTCCGCTGCTGCCGCCTACAACTCAGACAATTACAGCGTCTACTTCGATGCAAGCATGGTGCGAAACGTGCTGAAGACTGACAGCGCAGAGGCTGGCGAGCTGCTGACCTGGGGATTCTTCCTTGCGGTGTTGATGAAAGGCGTGTTTCCAGCCGTCGTGGCATGTACGGTTCGGATCCGGCGTCCCTCCAGTCTGGCGAGCGCCGTACTTGCTAGAGTCCTTCTGCTCGGCGTTTCTGTCGTGGTCATAACTGGCGCGGCCTTCGCCTCGTTCGACAACCTGTCCTCGCTCATGCGTAACCACAAGCCAGTCAGGTACTTGGCAACACCCGGAAACTATCTTGCTTCCATTGCCAAGGTTGTCCGAGAACAGACGCGAGCCGAACGGGGTCCGATTCAGGTGGTCGGTCCGGACGCCAGAATGAAGCCCCATCCACCAGGTGCGAAGCCACACTTTCTGGTCATAGTCGTAGGCGAGACGGTTCGCGCGCAGAACTGGGGACTGAATGGATATAGCCGGCAGACAACGCCACAGCTGGCGGCATCGGACGTTGTCAACTTCTCGGACGTGACTGCCTGCGGGTCAAATACTGAAGTTTCCGTGCCTTGTATGTTCTCGGTGTATGGAAGGCGAGACTACGATCGAGACAAGATCAGGGGCTCAGAGTCGCTGCTTCATGTGCTTGAGCGAGCTGGCATCAAGACGTTATGGCGGGACAACCAGACAGGTTGTAAGGGGGTTTGCGCGGACCTGGCGTTTGAGTCCTTCCGCGTGCCTATCAAGGATGGGTTGTGCGATGACCAAGCGTGCCGCGATGAGATCATGTTGCGGGGATTGCATGACGCGATCGATGACAATCCGGGTGATGTTGTGGTCGTTCTGCATCAGCTGGGGAACCACGGGCCGAGCTACTACAAGCGATATCCCGAGGTTCTGAGGAGGTTCACGCCTGACTGCCGCAATGCAGATCTGGGCAAGTGCACACGCCAGCAGATCGTCAATGCGTATGACAACGCAGTTCTTGCAACAGATGACTTCTTAGGAAAGGCCATCCGCATGCTTGAGCAGGATCAAAGCCATGACACTGGATTGATCTACGTATCCGACCACGGTGAGTCACTGGGCGAGGCGAACGTCTATCTCCACGGTCTCCCCTATGCCATTGCTCCCGACACTCAGATCAAAGTGCCCATGGTCATGTGGATGTCCGAGGGCATGAAGAGCAGCAACAACCTGGACCTTCAATGTGTCCGGGACCGATCAAAGCGGCCGGCCAGCCACGACAACCTCTTCCATTCTGTACTCGGCCTCATGCAGGTCCGGACGAAGTCGTTGGACGAAAGCCTGAATCTTTTCTCCGGTTGTTCCATCAACTCCGGGTCCACCCCATAACGGGCGACAACGAGCACGCTGCTGGAAGCGCCCAGCAGCGGCTCTTGGGGTCCTAAATTAAGGAAGCAACGCAGTGGCAGATATGTACGGTCATCGTCCGCGGAGCATTGCCCGCGTCTTCAAGGCGCTCCGCTGGTCCCTCCAAGGACTACGATCAGCTTGGCTGCATGAATCCTCGTTTCGACTCGAGGTTGTCGCGGCCGTGGTGGCACTACCGGCAGCGATTCTGCTGGGCCACTCAGCGGTAGAGCGAGCACTTCTAATGGGGAGCGTGCTGGCTGTGCTGGCCTTGGAGCTGCTGAACTCCGCCATCGAAGCGGTTATCGAACGCTACGGCCCAGAGATCCATGAGCTGGCCGGTCGCGCCAAAGACATGGGTTCGGGCGCTGTGTTCGTGGCTCTTTGCAACGTGGCGCTCATTTGGGCCCTGGTTCTGCTGGGTTGACCCTCTAGGCACCCTAACCTGAACAGGACCCGACAGCGCGTCCGGTGTCGTAACTGTAGTATTTCTATGTAATTGTATCCGTCCAGACGAGGTTGCTAGCCTTCCCCCATGCGTCGCTCTCTGCCCGCCATCCGTATGTACCTGATGCTGCTGCTTCTGGCGGTGTTCGTGGTCGTGCCCGTGGCTGAGGCATTGGCATGCGCGCAGGAGGCTCCAGCCACCGTAGGTGACATGCACGGCGTCTCAGGCGAATCGGACCAGGACCCCGGCAAGGGCAAGGATTCGTCTGGCGCCGATGCCTGTGGCCATGGGCATTGCCACCATTCAACGGCAAGCCTGCCAACTGCCGGTCACGATGATCTCTTCGCCGATGGCCGGATCTCGCTGCACAGTACCAAGCACGCGGACGTCTACGCGTTCCGACTCGACGGTCCCATGCGCCCCCCCCGTATCTGATCTGGCTCTGCCCCGCACTTGCGGGTCATTCGCTCAGATAATTTACGGGAGTTTTTATGTCGATTTTGACAGGCCGGTCGCTTTCAGCGACCGGGTTGGCTGTGGCTATTCTGTTGGCGTTGGTGCCAACCGGACATGTGGCTGCTCAAACTGCACCATCTTACGAATCGTTGCTTTCTCGCTTGGACCAGATGCCTGCGACCGTCCAGGGCGTCGCGCTGGCTGAGGCCGCCGAGGCGCGGGTACAACAGGCTCGGGCACTACCCAATCCAACGGTCTCCATCGAAGCGGAAAATGCATACGGCACGGGACCCTATAAAGGCTTTTCCAACGCTGACAGCATTGTCACGCTTTCCCAGCCATTGGAGATCTGGGGTCAACGAGGGGCCCGAGTGCGCGCCGCGCGTGCGGAGGCAGGCGCGGCAGGCTTACGGGGTGATCTGATGCGCAGTGACGCAGCCGGGCGCTTGGCGGCAACATATGCCGAAGCAGAGGCTGCGTTGCGCCGTTATGAACTGGCCAGCGAAGCATTGGCGTTGATTGAACAGGACGCTAAGGCCGTGGCTGCGATGGTCAGCGAGGGCCGTGAGCCCAACCTGCGCGGTGTGCAGGCACGGAGCGAGGTCGCCAATGCGAAGGCAAGCCTGGATGAGGCCGAGGCCTACCGGGATGCGGCGCTTGCGCGCCTGGCCGGGGTGTCCTTGGTGGACAGTCCCCTGACCGACATCGGTGAAAGCCTGCTTGACCGCGTGCCCTCTCACCCAGTCGCTATTGAGGCACCCCCGCTTGCCGTTCGCATTGCACAGGCTGAAGCGGAGGCCTCCGGTCGCCTTATAGATGTCGAGCGCAAGCGTGCCTTGCCACAATTGAGTGCGTCCGTGGCTCAGACGCGCTTCCGCCAAGCAGGCGACCAGGCCTACAACGTGGGCATCAGCCTTTCGATCCCCCTATTTGACCGTAACCGCGGTGCGATCCAGGCCGCCTACGCGGAACAACGTGCTGCCGAAGCGGTTCTGGTTGCTCAGAAGAGTGACAGTGAAGCAGCCCGCTTGGGGGCAGTTGCGAGTCTCAAAGCATCCAACAGCCGCGCACGGGCCGCAGATGAGAGCGTACAAGCTGCAGACGAAGCCTATCGGCTGGCCCGCATCGGATTCGAGGCAGGTCGTATATCGCAATTGGAGCTGCGTAGCACGCGATCAACCCTGATCGCTGCTCGTGGCAGTGCTGTGGATGCCCGTCTTAGCCGGGTGGCAGCAGAAATCGACCTCGCCCGCCTTGAAGGGCGCGCACCGTTTGTGGAGGCAAAATGAACAAGTACGGAAACAAAACGCTCATCGGAGCGACGCTGTTGGCTACCTTGCTGATGACCGGCGGGCTGACCGCATGCAGTGGCGGTGCCCAGGAGGATGCTAAATCCAGTGGTGCCCAGGCAGAGAAGCCGGCTGGCAAGGATGACGGTCACGACGATCACACAGCTGACGCTAAGCCGGGCTCCGCCGAGGCGCACAGTGAGGGTGATGGCGATGGCGATCACGGCGAAGAGGAGGCCGAGGAAGGTGTAGTCAAGCTGACCCCTGACCAGATCAAGGCTTCTGGCATCGGCGTGGTGGCTGTCGGGCGCGGCGGTGGCGCATCGACCCGCCTAGCTGGGCGCGTCGAGCCGGCCATCGGGGGGCGTGCTGCGATCGCATCAACGGTCACCGGCCGCGTTGAACGCGTGCTTGTTGCACCTGGTACGGCCGTCAAGAGCAACCAGCCCCTGGTGATCGTTGTCAGTGGAGAAGCCGCGACGTTCAAGGCCGCCGCTACTGCCGCAGCGGCGGAGGCCGAAGCCATCCGCCTGGCCTACGGCCGCGATAAATCCCTTGTCGAGCAAGGCGTAGTGGCACGCCAGGAGCTGGAGGCGTCGCGTGCGCGATCTTTGGCCGCGGATGCTGCCGCTAGTGCTGCACGTGCGCAGGTTGCGGCCAGCGGGTCTCCGGACAGTTCCGGCCGGGTGACCATCTCGAGTCCTGTCGCTGGCTTGGTTGGCAACGTCCAAGTGACGCCCGGTGGCGTCGTCTCAGCTGGGACGCTTGTTGCGGAGGTTTCCAATCCCGACATGAATGAACTCGTATTCACTGCACCGCCAGCACTGGCCACTCTCGCGGTGCCCGGAATGAAGCTGGAAGTGACTGGCCCGGGCGGAAGCTTCGAAGCTGAGGTCATTGCCGCCGCTGCGAATGTGATGCAGCAGGGCGGCACTGCGACCATTCGCGCCAAACCAATTTCGGAGAAGTTGCCACCGGCCGGCTCCCCCGTTTCGGCCGTCATCATCGCCGATGGCGCCGCCGGAGGCATGAGCGTGCCGGCAGATGCGGTCCAAAGCGTTGATGGCAGAAGTGTTGTCTTCGTTGCCGTCGAGGGTGGTTTCAAGGCAACGCCGGTACTCGCTGGCCGTCGTGCAGGTAATCGAATCGAAATCCTTAGCGGCCTGACGGGTAGTGAGCGCCTCGTAGGCGCCAATGCCTTCCTGCTCAAGGCCGAACTGGCCAAGGGTGAAGCCGAGCACGGCCACTAAGGGAACTCATACACCATGTTCAAGATCATCATTGAAGCAGCGGTCAAGTTCCGCTGGCTCGTGGTGTTTCTGGCTGCATTGATTGCCTGCTTTGGCTTGTTCCAACTGAGCAAGCTGCCAGTCGATGCTGTACCAGATATCACCAACCGCCAAGTTCAGATCAATACCATCGCACCTGCCCTTACTCCGGAGCAGATTGAGCGCCAGGTTACCTATCCTCTGGAAACGGCCTTGGCCGGAATCCCGGGTCTGAACACCACTCGTTCCCTGTCACGCAATGGCTTCTCTCAGGTCACGGCGATCTTTACTGATCAGACCGACATCTATTTCGCCCGCCAGCAGGTGGCAGAGCGGATGCGGGAGGCTGCCGGAGATCTGCCCGAGGGCGTGTCCCCCATGCTCTCCCCGGTTACAACCGGGCTGGGCGAGGTTCTCATGTGGACGGTGGACTTCAAGCCATTTGACCCCAAGAAGCTAGCCAAGCCCGGCCAGGCTGGCTGGCAAGAAGGTGAGGTTTACCTGACACCAGAGGGCGATCGACTTGGAACCGCCCAGGAGCGCGCAACGTACCTGCGTACTGTCCAGGACTGGATCATCGCACCACAGATGCGCTCCAGCCCCGGCCTGGCCGGTGTTGATACCGTAGGTGGCTACGTCAAGGAATACGGCATCTACCCCGACAGCGCTCGACTGGCGGCATACAACCTGGGTCTGGCCGATTTGGTCCAAGCTCTGGAACGCTCCAACGTCCAGGCTGGTGCCGGTTTCGTCCAGCGTGCGGGCGAAGGACTGGTCGTTCGGGCCGACGGCCTTGCCCTGACGACCGACGACCTGGCTCAGTCGCCGGTTGCCACCAAGGACGGCGTGGTGATCCGGGTGGCCGATGTTGCCGAGGTCGGGATGGGGCGCGCCCCACGGCTTGGTGCAGCTAGCCGAAACGGTCATGAGGCAGTACTGGGCACGGCACTCATGATCGCTGGCGGCAACAGCCGCACCGTCGCTCAAGCTGCTGCTGAGCGTCTGGCACAGGTCAATGAATCCCTACCCGCCGAGATCTTCGCAGAGCCAGTGCTGGACCGTAGTGTGCTGGTTAACTCCACTGTCAAGACTGTCGCCAAGAACCTAACCGAAGGTGCCCTGCTGGTCGTCGTTGTGCTGTTCCTGCTGCTAGGCAACCTGCGTGCGGCAGCCATCACCGCCTTGGTTATTCCGCTGTCGTTCCTGTTCGCTGTTATCGGCATGAACAAGTTCGGTATCAGCGGCAACCTGATGAGCTTGGGAGCGCTGGACTTCGGCATCCTTGTAGATGGCGCGGTAATTGTGATCGAGTCCACCCTGCTGATGCTTGGGAAGAGGCGTGCCGAACTTGGCCGACCCCTCAATGCAATGGAGCGACTGCGTGTGGCCGCCGACTCGGCGAGGAAGATGGCGCGTCCTGCAGCGTTCGGCCAGGTGATCATCCTGTTGGTCTTCGCACCGATCCTTACGTTGGAAGGTGTGGAAGGCAAGACCTTCCACCCGATGGCCGCCACCTTCATGCTCGCCCTCGTTGGCGCGTTCATCTTCTCCTTTACCTTCGTACCGGCGATGGCTGCCCTGCTGGTCAGGGAACCCAAGCTCCATGCGAATAAGGAGGGACACGAGGGCGACCAGGACGAAGAACATGAGACAGCAATCATCCGCGTCCTGCGCGGCCGTATTGAACCGGCGATCCAAGCGGCGATTCGTAGGCCCAAGGCAGTGTTCGCTAGCGCCCTTTTGATGCTCGGGATGGGCGTGGTCGGCTTTACGATGCTGGGTCGAGAGTTCATGCCAACCCTTGATGAGGGAAACCTCGCCATGCAGGCATTGCGTGTGCCATCGACGTCGCTTGAGCAATCGTTGGCTATGCAGTTGGCGCTGGAGAAGGCTATTGCTGCTGAACCAGAGGTCGTGACGGTCTTCTCGCGGACCGGTACCGCAGAAGCAGCTATCGACCCCATGCCGACCAACATCTCCGACAGTGTGATCGTACTTAAGCCAAGAAAGGAGTGGCCAGACTCTTCCCTGAGCAAGGAGGATCTGATTGCGAGGTTTGAAAAGATCGCCGCCTCGCAGATAGGCAACAGCTTTGAATTCAGCCAGCCCATCGAGCTGCGCTTCAATGAGCTGATCTCAGGTGTACGTACGGACTTGGCCGTCATGATCTACGGCGACAACTTCGAGCAACTGCAAGCTGTTGCCGACCAGATCGCGCTGAAGCTAAGAAACGTTCAGGGCTCGGCAGATGTCCGTGTTGAGCAGATTTCCGGCCTACCCACCCTCAATGTGGCGATCGATCATCTTGCAGCTGCGCAGTATGGCCTCACGGCGGCGGACGTAAGCGACGCGCTTTCAACCGGTATTGGCGGCGCCGCGGCAGGCAAGATCTTCGAGGGTGACCGCCGGTTCGATGTTGTTGTTCGCCTCAGCGACGACGCACGCAATGACCCCGATCAGCTCGCATCGCTGCCGATTGCAACGCCTACTGGGGGCATCGTCCCGCTCTCCTCTGTCGCACGCATCGAGATCAGCGAGGGGCCGAACCAGATCAGTCGAAACAACGGAAGCCGCCGTGTCGTGGTGCAGGCAAATGTTCGCGGTCGTGACTTGGGCGGGTTTGTGGGAGAGGCCCAGGCGGCGGTGAAGGACGTACAGCTTCCACCGGGCGCGCACATGACGTGGGGCGGTCAGTTCGAGAACTTGCAGCGGGCTGAAAAGCGACTCATGACAGTTGTTCCGATTGTCTTCCTGCTGATCGGCAGCCTCCTGTTCATGGCATTGGGCAGTGCAAAGGAGGCGGGTTTGGTGTTCACCTGCGTCCCGCTTGCCCTAGTTGGCGGAATTCTCGCATTGCTGGTGCGTGGTATGCCGTTCTCGGTATCGGCCGCTGTCGGATTCATCGCTGTATCGGGTGTTGCGACGCTGAACGGATTGGTGCTCATGCAAGCCATCAGAGAGAGGCTTGATGCTGGTGACAGTCCACTGATCGCGGCAATGAACGGCGCCGGCAGCCGAATTCGCGCTGTCGTGACCACCGCGCTGGTGGCGATCGTCGGCTTCATTCCTATGGCCATTGCCAGTGGGTCTGGCGCTGAGGTGCAGAAGCCTCTCGCGACGGTGGTCATTGGCGGCCTGTTGACCGCCACAGTGCTCACACTGCTTGTGCTGCCGACATTTGCGGGCCGTTTGTCCAAGCCAGATCCCAAAGGGCAACCGGAAACTGCCCACTGATTGATGGAATGTTTGGGTCCGGCAGCGCATCTGCCTGCCGGACTTCCCGATCCATTCTTATGACGTTGGAGGGAACACATGAACCTGACCACAGAAATCGAACTGCCGCTACTACTCCCAGGCGTCGCTCGCGACGACAGCTGCGTGCAGAGGCTGGTCGATGGCCTTGAGGAAATGAACGGAGTATCGCGCGTGCACGCGTGCGAGGGTGGCGAGGGAGCTCTCGGAATGCTCTGCATTCATTACAACCCCGAGATCGTCTCGCTTCAGCGAGTGCGAGAGGTGGCGGCATCCATGGGCGTTGAGTTGGGTGATCGGTATGGCCACCTTTTCTTGGAGCTTGGTTCGGCCGTTCACGCACGAAAGGCAAGGACAATTGCGGCGCAAGTGCAGGCCGTACCAGGCGTCATTGAAGCCACCACCAGCCCAGCTGGCGGCATAAGTATCGAGTACGAGAGAGCCAAGACAGGCGAGGCGGAGCTGAGAGCGAAGCTTGACGCGCTGGGTGTAGCGCAAGAGCCACCGAGTCCGAGGGGAGATTTGAAGGATCAGCGCGAAGGACACGATCACAAGGACGGACAGGACCCCGGTCATTCCCACGGGGGCCTCCTGGGTGGCAATAGTGAGCTGATCTTCTCACTTGCTTGCGGCCTGCTCCTGATCGTGGGATTTGCGATTGAAAAGCTTGGGTTGACCCAAACGCCCTGGATTCCCACAGCGTTTTACGTAGCAGCCTACGTCTTTGGCGGCTGGTTCACGCTTGGCGAGGCGATCGGGAATATCAAGCTAAAGCGCTTTGAGATCGATACGCTGATGCTGGTTGCAGCGGCAGGCGCAGCCGCGCTCGGCGCATGGGCCGAAGGCGCTTTGCTTCTGTTCCTCTTCAGTCTCGGTCACGCCCTTGAACATTACGCGATGGGCCGGGCGAAGCGTGCGATCGAAGCTCTCGCCAAGCTTGCCCCTGAGACCGCCAAGGTACTGAGGGATGGACGGGTGGTTGAAGTCCGGGTTGAAGCCTTGATACCTGGAGACGTCGTGGTCGTACGTCCCAATGACCGGATGCCGGCGGACGGATTCGTTATCAAAGGGGCTAGCAGCGTTGACCAAGCCCCTGTCACCGGGGAAAGCATCCCGGTCGATAAGCTGGCAGTCAGTGACCCTGCCCTGGCACGGGTTCGGTCTGATTCGGTGGCAATGGAGTCACGTGTTTTCGCCGGCACTATCAATGGCTCTGGCGCCTTGGAGGTTGAAGTCACGCGTAGATCAGGGGAATCCGCCCTCGCTCGCGTCGTCAAGATGGTAAGTGAGGCTGAGACGAGGAAGTCGCCCACGCAGCGCTTTACGGACAAGTTCGAGAGAGTGTTCGTTCCTGCGGTATTGATTCTGGCTGCACTCCTTCTCTTCTCCTGGGTTGTGGTTGATGAGCCATTCCGTGACAGCTTCTATCGTGCTATGGCAGTTTTGGTAGCAGCGAGCCCCTGCGCACTGGCCATAGCCACGCCAAGTGCTGTTCTGGCGGGGATCGCAAGAGCCGCACGTGGTGGTGTACTCATCAAAGGTGGAGCGCCGCTCGAAGAGTTAGGAATGATCCGCGCCATCGCGTTTGACAAGACCGGAACGCTCACCCAAGGCAAGCCGCGCATCACCGATATCAAGGTCATGCAGGGGGCAACGGAGAAAGAGTTGCTCCAAATTGCGGTGGCCGTAGAGGCCCTCAGTGACCACCCGTTAGCTGCAGCCATCGTTCGCGACGGGAGCGCTCGACTGGGCGACATCCAGGTGACGGGCGCGACGGATCTTACGAACTTTGCGGGGAGCGGCGTTCAGGCAAAAGTGAACGGCATCAGCGCCTGGATCGGAAAAGCAGAGATGTTCGGTAACGGTAGCATTGGAGCTCTCACCACTGACGCGCAGTCTGCTATCGATGTACTGCGCGAAGCTGGGAGAACGACCATGGCGGTTCGCCTGGGCGACCGGGACCTGGGCATCATCGGGCTGATGGACACGCCGCGCCCAGAGGCACGTGAGGCATTGGAAAAGTTACGGAGCTTGGGCATCCAGCGGATGATCATGATCTCCGGTGACCATCAGACTGTTGCCCAAGCTGTAGCAAGGGACGTCGGTTTGGACGAGGCATGGGGCAATCTCATGCCCGACGATAAGGTAAAGGCGATCCGTCAATTAAAAGAGACGGAGCGGGTGGCGATGGTGGGCGACGGCGTAAATGACGCACCTGCAATGGCCAGTGCAAGTGTGGGTATTGCGATGGGAGCGGCCTCTTCCGATGTCGCGCTGGAGACTGCTGATGTTGCCCTCATGTCCGAGGACCTGAAACAGGTTGCCTTCGCTGTGGAGCTCAGTCGTCGCACCCGAGGGGTGATCCGTCAGAACGTCTATGTCAGCCTTGGCGTTGTCGCACTGCTCGTTCCAGCCACAATCATGGGTCTTGGCATTGGTCCCGCCGTAGCCGTGCACGAGGGCTCGACGTTGCTGGTGGTGTTCAATGCCCTTCGGCTTCTCGGCTACCGTCAGTCCTGACATGCGCCTTCTTGTCATTGACCGTGATCTCCGGGTTGCCAAGGCGATTTTCGAGTATTTCGAGTGCAGGGGGCATCAGCTCGATGCTGCGGGAGACGGCGTCACAGGGCTGCACCTTGCAGTGTCTAATACCTATGACGCAGTCGTCTTGGATTGGACGTTGCCGCGTATCGAAGGCCCTGATCTGATCAGCAAGCTGCGGTCTGAGCATGGTGTATCGGTACCAGTTCTGATGCTTACTGAGAGGCGGGAGCTGTCCGATAAAATTCGTGCCTTCCGTTCTGGGGCGGATGACTATGTAACCAAGCCATTTGACATCCCGGAATTGGAAGTCCGGCTTCAGGCGATAGTGAACCGCGCCCAAGGGCGTCCGGCCACCAGACGGCTGACAGTCGGTGGCCTTACTCTCGATCTGGCAACGTTGATAGCGACCAGGGAAGGAAGGCAGCTGCGGCTCTACCCTGGATCCCGAAAGTTGCTACAAGTTCTGATGCGGGCGAGCCCTTCGGCTGTGAGTCGCCAAGAGCTGGAGCACGCTTTATGGGGGGACGATCCGCCAGATCGGGACCTGCTCCGATCTCATATGTCCGCCCTCAGACGAAGCGTTGATGGGGGGTTCGACGAGAGGTTGATACATACGCTGCCACGCTTTGGCTATCGATTGGGGGCCGAGATGATCGTTTCGGGCTCGCCAAGAAGAGCCTGCACGTCGGATGTAGCAGCTCTATGCGAAAAGTAAGCCAAGCTGTATGGCCTATCGTGTCGTTCCTTGCGATGGCCACCTGGGGCGTGGTGGCTATGGAGCCTTTCGCGCCGGGACCGGAGGAGAGGATGCTCTGGATCCCAGCCTGTATCACGCTATCCAGCATGGCCGCAATGACGGTGGCTAGCCTTATTCAGGACATGTTTGCATTAGCCCGAAGAAGTTGGGGGCAGTTCCTGAGGAGATATCCCAGCGTGTGCCTTGAGGCACTGGTCTTGTTGGCGGCTCCATTCCTTCTTTACACGCAGCAGTCTGGTTGCCAGCTTCTGTGCCCCGCATTAACGGCAAGCCTTTTACTGATTCTTCTGTCGGCTGTAGAAACGCTTTCCACCTCGGTTGTCTTCAGGGTTCGCACTTCGCCGACGTCGTTGATAATGCTGGCGCATTCCGGTGCAGGCATGTTTGCGACGTATATGTTTACCAAGGGGCTGAAGGTTACCTCGCCCATTAGTCATTTCTGGTTCTTTGGCTCCGTCCTTATGAGTGGCGTGCTGTCTTTTCTCATTGCTCGGTTCTGGACCAACCTGCTCAGAGGTGCGACGGTGGGGTATTCAACTGTAGTTGAAAGGATCATTAGGACCTTCAGCGCGGAACCGTCTGCTGCCCAGTGGATTACAAGGCATGTGGTGACAGGGGGTAGGAAGCAGAAGGCAGCGAAAGGCCGATGCAGAACCATAAAACGCAAAAAGTAGCCAGACGTACGTCTCATCTGACGGCGTAACGGATGGCTCTCGTGAGGGCCGTTTAGCCGCCTGAGCCTTTTTTCTGCTTTCATCAACTGCGACCAATTATCATGGGCACAAAGGTTCTCATTGGACCGGCCAAGATTTCGTAGACATCTCAGAGCCATAAGCAATGGAAGCCAGAGAGGTGTCTATGGCGAGCAAGCAGTACACGGATGAGTTCAATGCCGAAGCGGTCAAGCAGGTTACCCAAAGGGGCTTTGCTGTAGCCGAGGTTGCCAAGCGGCTGGGGGTCTCATCCCACAGCCTTTACCAATGGCTCCGCAAGGCCAAGAGCGAGGCCTTGGCGGGCACACCAGAGGGGTCGATGTTGCCCACGCCCAAGGACTCAGCCGAGGTGCGTCGGTTGAAGGCCGAGGTGAAACGTCTGACTGAGGAGCGCGATCACTCCAATTAGAGAAGACATATGAAAATGCTGTCCCTTACACTTGGCACGCTTTCGGCGCTAGGCCTCCAGAGCAACGCAGATGCTGCAGGCGTCTCGGGCGCGACGACGTCGTTCCAGCAGATACGCAATGCCACGGCTAAGATTACGTATGGCGAAACCGTATTGCTGGTGGACCCTATGCTGGCCTCTAAAGGCGCCTATCCAGGCTTCCCGGAAACGTATCGCAATGAATTGCGCAACCCGACCGTCGAACTTCCCTTCGACACCGGTCAGGTGCTCAAGGGAGTGGATGCGGTGCTTGTGACACATACCCACTTGGATCATTGGGATCCCGCCGCTGAGTCGCTGATTCCGAAGCAGATGCCCGTATTCGTCCAAAACGAAGTTGACGCTAAGCTGCTGAGGGATAAGGGTTTCAAAGACGTCCGGATCCTGCGTCCGCGCGAAATTTTTGGCGGAGTGGCTATCTCCCGCACTGTGACTCAGCACGGCTCGGATTCAATGTACGCGATTGAGTCGCTGGCGAAGAGACTTGGCAGTGTTATGGGTTTGGTCTTTGAAAAGGCTGGTTCACCAACGATCTACCTTGCTGCTGATACCGTCTGGACGAATGAAGTACAGGATACGATCAATCGCTATAAACCGGATGTTATCGTCCTCAACACTGGCGATGCTCGCATCACGGGTTTTGATACGGGGATCATCATGAGTTCTGGGGATACACTTAGGGCGCACACGCTCGCCCCTAATGCGAAGATTGTGTCCGTGCATATGGATGCCGTGAACCACGCGACTGTCTCCCGCGCCGACCTGCGGCAGTACGTTATCGAAAATTCGCTCCAAGGCAGCGTCTTGATTCCTGAAGATGGTGAAACGCTCAAGTTTTGACCCCGCCACCTCTGGCGATGATGCGTTAGCGTTGGCCGCTGCAGCTGGATGGATCCTCTGCGTATGGGGCAGGGCGATAGCTTTGATTTTGCGCCGGCTCGAAGAAATAAGGCCGGCCACGGGATCAAGCTACTGCACATCTCGATAAATTCGGTAGACCAGCGGCGACCTCTAACGCAGGGGATGAGCTGAATGCTCAACGTGAGTATTGGCACATCATCGCTAAAGCCGGCCAGCGAATGGCATGCCTACTTGATCCAGATCCGGGCGCCGCCCTCCAGCTCAACGCAGTCGGGAGTCTCGACGGCATCGACCAGCGTGATCCATTTGAAGAGCTGCAATTCGACGCTGGGGATCCTGTTCACCTGGGCGTTGCTCATCATGGATCAGGTACCTCACGGGTCTATTGCGGCGAGTGGGATCCGGGGCAGGACTGCACCCTGCCCCGCTTGCGGATGATCGGGCTGGCCTAGCTAATCGCACCGGTCATCGGCCTACCCCGAGCGCGCCTTGCGGACCGGTTTTGCCTTGGTTCGCGCGGGCGCTGCCGGCGGTGTGAGTGCAGCGCGCACTTGCTCGGGCAGATCGCCCAAGCGCTCAAGCTGGCTGGCATAGGCGCTTGCCAGCGCGCTCTGGATGTCCCGGTCGCGCAGTGCCTGGGCGGTGGTCTGTTCAGCCTGCTGGCGGGCCGCGCTTAGGTTGCTGAGCTCACGCTGGTGCTGAAGGGATTGCGCGGTGACGCTGTGCTGGAGCTGCTGCAGCGCCTGGCGTGCCCGGTCCACCTCGGTCAGTGCGCGGTCTTCGGTGGCGCGGAGATGCGCCAGCAGCTCATCGCGCTCGGCGGTGTGCTGGTCGGCCTTCTGCGCCAGCTCGGCGCGCAGCGCGGCCACCTGTTCCTCCAGGAGTTCGTTGCGCGTGGAAGTGCCGTCGCGTTGGCGGCGCAGGTCGTCGCGCTCGTCGTGCAGCTGGCGCAACTGTTCGCGCAGGGCGGCGGCGCTGGTCTCAGCCGTACGGGCCTCGTGCTGGGCTTGAGTCAGCCGCTCCAGCGCTTGGGTGCGCTCATGCGCCAGCACGTCCTGCTGGCTGGCCACGGCGGCCTGCGCCGCGTGCAAATCGGCGCGTTCGCCAACCACCAAGGCCTGCGCGTGGTCGGCGGCGGCCTCTAGGGCGGCGGCCCAGCAGCGCTGCGCCAACGCGTCCACCTCCGTCGGCACGTCCGGGCGGCCCTGCTCGCGGGCGCGCTGCCGCAGGCGTGCGCCGACGCTGGCCCACCAGCTGTCCAAGTGACGGGTCACGGTATTGGGTGAACCGGTGCCCAGGTGGGCGCGGATGCGTTCCACCGTGGGGCGATCGCCTCCGGCGATGAGGTCGTCGGCGGCCTGATGGACGTCCAGCTCAGTGAGGCCCCGGGCCATAAACATGTCTCCAGCTGCGAAAAAGAACGAATCCGAGCGGTACATCCGATAATGTAGAATTATCGGATGTATCGACGCCAGCGTGTAGTGAGAGGTACATAGTACATATGAAAAACATCACTTCCATTACCGTTGATCGGAGTGTCGCCCTGCCCGATCCGGCCCGGCTGTCGGCGCAGGCCGCTACCGCCGCTGACCAGATCCTGGCGGCGGCGCACAGCGCCAATACCACCCGCAGTTACCGTACCGCCCTGCGCTACTGGGCCGGCTGGTACCAAGGCCGCTACGCTCAGCCGCTACGCCTGCCGCTGCCGTCGGCAACCGTGGTGCAATTCATCGTCGACCACGTGGCGCGCGACACCGCCGAGGGTGTGCGCTGGGAGTTGCCGGCCGCGCTGGACCAGGCGCTGGTGGCGGCCAAGTTGAAGAGCCGCCCTGGCCCGTGGCGGTTGGCCACCCTCACCCACCGCGTCTCGGTGCTGAGCAAGGTCCATCAGCTGCAGCACTTGGCCAATCCCCTCGACAGCGTCGAGGTGCGCCAGCTGCTGGTCAGCGCCCGCCGGACTGCGCATAAGCGTGGGGAGCGCCCACGCAAAAAGGCAGCGATCACACGGCTCGAGCTGCATGCGCTGCTGGCCACCTGCGGCCCCGGCTTGGCAGGCCTGCGCGATCGCGCCCTGCTCTACTTCGGCTTTTCCACTGGCGGTCGCCGTCGCAGCGAGGTGGCGGCAGCGACCCTGGCGCATCTGCGTGCCCTGCCCGAAGGCGGTTTTGTCTACCACCTGGACCAGGCTAAGACGAGGGCTGGCAGGGAATCGTTACGAGCACGGCCAGATCTTCGCTAACCGATTGATGGATCGCTGAATTCTACCCTCGGCCGCACTTCCAGGCTCGGCCCCCCGGGAAGCTGTGGCACCATTCAATCATGGCCACCACGTACTACTTCTTGGACACCGAGTGGGCCGATGTAACGGGCAGCGAGCTGGTGAGTCTGGCGCTGGTGAACGAAGGTGGAGACCGCCTTTTCTACGCTGAGCGAGCCAGCCTGCCCGAGGCTCCCACCGACTTCGTTCGTCAGAGCGTCTACCCGCTGCTCGACCGCGGCGACGCAGCCCTGCCGGATGCCGTCCTGACTACCGAGCTGCGCGCCTTCCTCAGCGAGACCGACGCGCTGGCGGTGATGGCGGATTTCCCGAACGATCTCCAGCTGCTGCGGTATGCACTGGATGGTTTTGAGCTACCCGATGACCAGGTTGCCGCATGCGGACCCCGGCCGGCCCCGGTCATGACATGCATGTCGAAGGAAGGCCTTCCTGGGCTGCTGGTCGAGGACTGGTTCGCAGCCCATCCGGAACATAGGGCCAGGCGCCACCATGCGTTGGTGGACGCGCAGGCCTTGCGGATGGCCTGGCTGGTGGCGACCGGCCGGATCTCTGCTCCGGCGTGGGCCCACTCCTACCGCCGCGCCCGGGGATAGCGGCATAGCGTCCATCCCCGGTATGCTTGCCCCATGAACCGCCTGAGCCAGCTCGACCCTCGAATACCGGCGTGATCGCATCGATCGATCACGCCCCTGTTGCTCATGTTGGTCAGAGGGCCGGCCTTATACCCCGGTGAGAGCACGCGCCAGATAAGCGCGTACACGTCGGTTCGATTCCGACCAGGGGCACCACCGTCAACGACGGAAAAATGGTTCTACTTGAGGGTCGGCAGGGATTCGTGAGAAAAACAGCCGAATCGGCTCTATCGCCATGATTCAACGAGGAAACACCCCTCGACGTCAACAGTTCGTGGATTACAGAGCTAGGCTTGATCGAACCAGAAGTCGCGTGACAGAGGCATTGCGGAAGTACTGCTCAGGCACGCGTGCCCTTCTTGAATATTGGATTCAAGAGTTTCCACGCTCCTGACCCAACGGAAACCCTCAACAAGAAGGCTCCGACAGTCGCCTGACCCATTGCAGTAGTTCCTAGTGCGGGATCGTCCGTCCAGCGTCGACGTCGGCCAAACCCTCGCGGGTCTGCCGATCCTTCTCCTCCTCGGTCAATTCCGGTATGTGATCGCCGCCGTGCTCCCTTCTGAGGCCGACACGCCAGCCGCCCCGGCCGCATCCCCCTGCTGCGGCGGATGCCACCGCTGAGTCCGCGCGATGGCTTGATCGTGATCAATGCCAGTCGGCCCCAAGAGGGCTAGACTGGCAATTATGAGAGCTCGCACGTCCCCTGCCCTGATCTGCGCAGCGTCCGCGGGGGCTGGGGCGGGCGGGCGGGTGGGGTG
>NZ_JBJDOQ010000029.1:23554-24407 GCF_044901215.1 Stenotrophomonas sp. NPDC078853
GAATCCGTCGATGCTCGACCAGCGACCCAGCCGGTCGGTTGCGAAGAGATGTCCGCGCCGGATCCCGATGCTCCGGCGTTGTGCGACCAGCATTGCCAGCGCGATCACATCGCCACGGCCGATGCGAAGGCCCCTCAAGTGCCTTACCAGCCCGCGCTGGCCGCCTCCGCGCTCGTGCAGGCTCTGTTGCCACCGGTACACGCACGTTCTATCGGGATGTTCCGGTGTGCGTGTCCGATCCGCCCCCCCTGCAGCGCTTCTGTAGCCTGCTGATTTAAGCCCCTCCTGGATTGACCCGTGCTCGTGCTGCTTGTGTTGCAGCACGCTCGTTGTCGTTTGTCCGGAGGTCTTATGGAGATGTCCTTCTTTCTGCGTGCAAGACGCAGGATGGCGTGCGGGGTGTTGTTTGCCCTGGCGCTCAGTGGTCCTGTGGTGGCGGCACCGCCCGCTATCCCGATCAGCTATCCCGAAGCACTACAACAAGCGCTTGCTAACGCCCCTACCCTGCAGGTGCGCCGATCCCAGATCGATGCAAGTACCGAAGAAGCCGCGCGTGCCGGCGCGTTGCCCGATCCACGTCTGATCGTGGGGCTGGCGAACTGGCCCGTCAGCGGACCCGATGCCTTCAGTCTGCGGGCAGACGAGATGACCACCCAGCAAGTCGGGCTGATGCAGGAGTTTCCTGCCCGTGCGAAACGACGTGCCGAGCAAGCGCTGGCTCAAGCGACGCTGGCACAAGCGCGCTCACTGTCGATGGTCGAACAGCAGATGGTGGTCCAAGCGGCCGCGCAGGCCTGGATCGAGCTGCGGAGTACGCAGCAAGCCGTAGATGCGTTGGAAGGTTTGCGCGAGC
>NZ_JBJDOQ010000030.1:0-9908 GCF_044901215.1 Stenotrophomonas sp. NPDC078853
GTTTCAACATCATCGACACCCCCGGGCACGTCGACTTCACCATCGAAGTGGAGCGCTCGCTGCGCGTGCTCGACGGTGCGGTGTTCGTGCTGTGCGCCGTCGGTGGCGTCCAGCCGCAGTCCGAAACCGTGTGGCGCCAGGCCAACCGGTACAAGGTGCCGCGCATTGCCTTCGTCAACAAGATGGACCGTACCGGTGCCAACTTCACCAAGGTCGTTGGCCAGCTGAAGGCCAAGCTCGGTGCCGTTGCCGTGCCGATGCAGCTGCCGATCGGCGCTGAAGAAAACTTCAAGGGCGTGGTCGACCTCATCAAGATGAAGGCCATCCATTGGGATGAAGCTTCGCAGGGCATGAAGTTCGATTACCTGGACATCCCGGCCGACATGCTGGCGGAGGCCGAAGAGGCCCGCACCTACATGATCGAAGCCGCGGCTGAAGCCAGCGAAGAGATGATGGAAAAGTACCTGGGCGGCGAAGAGCTGACCGAGGCCGAGATCGTCGAGGCCCTGCGCGTGCGCACGCTGGCCACCGACATCGTGCCGATGTACTGCGGTTCGGCGTTCAAGAACAAGGGCGTGCAGGCCATGCTGGACGGCGTGGTGCAGCTGCTGCCGTCGCCGATCGACGTGCCGGACGTGACCGGTACCGACGTGGACGACGAAACCGTCGCCCTGAGCCGCAAGTCCGATGACAAGGCACCGTTCTCGGCGCTGGCCTTCAAGATCATCACCGACCCGTTCGTCGGCGCGCTGACCTTCTTCCGTGTCTATTCGGGCACGCTGAACGCCGGCGACCAGCTGCTGAACTCGGTCAAGGGCAAGAAGGAGCGCATCGGTCGCATCCTGCAGATGCACTCCAACGATCGCGAAGAGATCAAGGAAGTGCTGGCCGGTGACATCGCTGCGGCCGTGGGTCTGAAGGACACCACCACCGGTGACACGCTGTGCTCGCAGGAGCACCCGATCATCCTGGAGCGCATGGTGTTCCCGGAGCCGGTCATCTCGATGGCCGTCGAACCGAAGACCAAGTCCGACCAGGAAAAGATGGGTCTGGCCCTCGGCCGCCTGGCCCAGGAAGATCCGTCGTTCCGCGTCAAGACCGACCAGGAATCCGGCCAGACGATCATCTCGGGCATGGGTGAGCTGCACCTGGACATCATCGTCGACCGCATGAAGCGCGAGTTCAACGTTGAAGCCAACGTCGGCAAGCCGCAGGTGGCTTACCGCGAAACCATCCAGATGTCGAATGTGAAGTCGGACTACAAGCACGCCAAGCAGTCCGGTGGTAAGGGTCAGTACGGTCACGTCGTGATCGAGCTGTCGCCGATCACCGCTGAAGACCGTGCCGATCCGAAGATCGGTCCGATGATCAAGGACGACTTCCTGTTCATCAACGACATCACCGGTGGCGTGATTCCGAAGGAATTCATTCCGTCGATCGAAAAGGGCCTGCGCGAAACCATCACCAGCGGTCCGCTGGCTGGCTTCCCGGTCGTGGACGTCAAGGTCAAGCTGGTGTTCGGCTCGTACCACGACGTCGACTCCTCGGAAATGGCGTTCAAGCTGGCCTCCTCGATGGCCTTCAAGCAGGGCTTCTCCAAGGCCAAGCCGGTCCTGCTGGAGCCGATCATGAAGGTCGAGATCGTGACCCCGAGCGACTATCAGGGTGACGTGATGGGCGACGTCAGCCGTCGTCGCGGCATGCTGCAGGGTTCGAGCGTGACCGGTGACGGTTCGGCGGAAATCATCAACGCGATGATCCCGCTGGGTGAAATGTTCGGCTACGCGACCTCGCTGCGTTCGCAGACCCAGGGCCGTGCCACGTTCACGATGGAATTCGACCACTACGAGCCGGCGCCGAGCAACATCGCCGACGAAGTCATGAAGAAGGCCTGAGCCTGGCTCAGGTCCTCCACACCACTTTAGAAACTAAAAGGTAGATAGAAATGGCAAAGGGTAAGTTCGAGCGCACCAAGCCGCACGTCAACGTCGGCACCATCGGTCACGTCGATCACGGCAAGACCACGCTGACCGCCGCACTGACCAAGATCGGTGCCGAGCGCTTCGGTGGCGAGTTCAAGGATTACTCCGCGATCGACGCCGCGCCGGAAGAAAAGGCACGTGGCATCACGATCTCGACCGCACACGTCGAATACGAATCCACCGTTCGTCATTACGCCCACGTCGATTGCCCGGGCCATGCCGACTACGTCAAGAACATGATCACCGGTGCTGCGCAGATGGACGGCGCGATCCTGGTCTGCTCCGCTGCTGACGGCCCGATGCCGCAGACCCGCGAGCACATCCTGCTGTCGCGCCAGGTCGGCGTGCCGTACATCGTCGTGTTCCTGAACAAGGCCGACATGGTCGACGACGCCGAGCTGCTCGAGCTGGTCGAAATGGAAGTGCGCGAGCTGCTGAGCAAGTACGACTTCCCGGGCGACGACACCCCGATCATCGCCGGTTCGGCCCGTCTGGCGCTGGAAGGCGACCAGAGCGACATCGGCGTGCCGGCCGTCATCAAGCTGGTCGAAGCCCTGGACAGCTGGATTCCGCTGCCGGAGCGTGACGTCGACAAGCCGTTCCTGATGCCGGTGGAAGACGTGTTCTCGATCTCCGGCCGCGGCACCGTGGTGACCGGTCGTATCGAGCGCGGCGTGATCAAGGTCGGCGAAGAAATCGAAATCGTCGGTATCCGTGACACCGTCAAGACCACCGTCACCGGCGTGGAAATGTTCCGCAAGCTGCTCGACCAGGGTCAGGCAGGCGACAACGCCGGTCTGCTGCTGCGCGGCACCAAGCGTGACGACGTGCAGCGCGGTCAGGTCCTGTGCAAGCCGGGTTCGATCAAGCCGCACACCGAGTTCGAAGGCGAAGTGTACGTGCTGTCGAAGGATGAGGGCGGCCGTCACACCCCGTTCTTCAACGGCTACCGTCCGCAGTTCTACTTCCGCACCACCGACATCACCGGCGCTGCCAAGCTGCCGGAAGGTGTTGAAATGGTGATGCCGGGCGACAACGTGAAGATGGTTGTCACCCTGATCAACCCGGTCGCCATGGACGAAGGCCTGCGCTTCGCCATCCGCGAAGGCGGTCGTACCGTCGGCGCCGGCGTGGTCTCCAAGATCATCAAGTAATCTGCACTACCGGCGGTTTTTGTAAAGCTGCCGGTCGCGCGAGTGGCGGGCCGGGAACCTCGGTCCGCCTTCGCCGTCTAAGGCAAGGCAAAGTTTATAACGTACGCCAGTAGCTCAATTGGCAGAGCAGCGGTCTCCAAAACCGCAGGTTGGGGGTTCGAGTCCCTCCTGGCGTGCCATCTGCCTTCCTAACCAGCGGTCCGCCGCTAAAGCAGCCCGAGCCGGATGAACAGCAAGATCGAACACTCCAAGGATACGTCCACTTCTGGTGGAGACCTCGTCAAGTACGTCGCCGCAGCCCTGTTGGTGCTGGCCGGACTGTTCGTGTGGTTCTGGTTCTCTGCAGACTCCGGTCGTGCCGCCCAGCTGGGTGCATGGGCCGGTCAGATCCGCGCGCTGGCCGTCATTGTCGGCCTGGCGGGCGGTATTGCCGTTTTCATGCTGACCGGGAAAGGCCGCGATACCCGCGAATTCCTGTCCGAGTCGCGCTTCGAGCTGCGCAAAGTGGTCTGGCCGACGCGCCAAGAAGCCATCCGGATGACCTGGGTCGTCATCGTCGTTGTGATCATCCTCAGCCTGCTGCTGGGTGGGTTCGACTTCGTCATTCAGAAACTGACTCAGCTGTTCCTGAGCCGGTAAGGAGATACCCATGAAGCGCTGGTACGTTGTTCACGCCTATTCAGGCTTCGAGAAGTCGGTTGCGCAGGCGCTGCGCGATCGCATCGTTCGTGAAGAGAAGCAGGAGCTGTTTGGTGATGTGCTGGTCCCGACCGAAGAAGTGGTCGAGATGCGCGCTGGCCAGAAGCGCCGCTCCGAACGCAAGTTCTTCCCCGGCTACGTGCTGGTCCAGATCGAGACCCACGAAGAAGGCGGCATTCCGCGCATCGACAGCGAAAGCTGGCATCTGGTGAAGGACACCTCCCGCGTGCTGGGCTTCATCGGCGGTACCGCCGATCGTCCACTGCCGATCGCCGATTCGGAGGCCGAGGCCATCCTGAACCGGGTCCAGGACGGGATCGAGAAGCCGCGTCCGAAGGTGCTGTTCGAGCCGGGCCAGATGGTCCGCGTCACCGACGGCCCGTTCAACGACTTCAATGGCGTCGTGGAAGAAGTCAATTACGAGAAGAGCCGCCTGCGCGTCTCGGTGCTGATCTTCGGTCGCGCCACCCCGGTCGAGCTCGAGTTCGGCCAGGTCGAGAAGGCCACCGGCTGATAGCCCGTTGTGTCGAGTGCGCTCGACACTGCCGGGTAGGGCTGGTATAGTGCCCGGCTTCCTGCCAGGCAACTGGCAAAAGTGAAGGCCGCCGAAAGGTGGCCTTCGGCGTGTATTCAAAAACGCGATGCCGGGACGCGTGATTCCCGGTCCGATGGGGAGCCTGTTGTCGTAAGGCGCTAGCACCCGGAGAGCATACTCATGGCAAAGAAAGTTGTCGGTTACATCAAGCTGCAGGTGAAGGCCGGTCAGGCCAACCCCTCGCCGCCGGTCGGTCCTGCGCTGGGTCAGCGCGGCCTGAACATCATGGAATTCTGCAAGGCCTTCAATGCCGCCACGCAGAAGCTCGAGCCGGGCCTGCCGGTTCCGGTGATCATCACGGCCTATTCGGACCGTACGTTCACCTTCATCACCAAGAGCACCCCGGCGACCACCCTGCTGAAGAAGGCTGCTGGCATCTCGTCGGGCTCCAAGCGCCCGAACACCGAGAAGGTCGGCAAGGTCACCCGCAAGCAGCTGGAAGAGATCGCCAAGGCGAAGGAACCCGACCTGACCGCCGCTGACCTGGACGCCGCCGTGCGTACCATCGCCGGCTCGGCCCGTTCTATCGGCATCGTGGTGGAGGGCTAATAACATGGCACTGAACAAGCGTGAAAAGGCCCTGAAGGCCGCCGTCGTCCCGGGCAAGTCGTATGGCTTCGAAGACGCGATCAAGATCCTGAAGACCACTGCCAGCGCCAAGTTCGTCGAGTCGATCGACGTGGCTGTGCGCCTGGGCGTGGACGCCAAGAAGTCCGACCAGCAGGTGCGCGGTTCCACCGTGCTGCCGGCCGGTACCGGCAAGTCGGTCCGCGTTGCGGTGTTCGCACCGGCCGGTGCCAAGGCTGACGAAGCCCTGGCCGCTGGCGCCGAAGCCGTCGGCATGGACGACCTGGCCGAGAAGATGCAGGCCGGTGATCTGAACTATGACGTCGTGATCGCGACCCCGGACGCGATGCGCGTCGTGGGTAAGCTGGGCACCGTGCTCGGCCCGCGCGGCCTGATGCCGAACCCGAAGGTCGGCACCGTTTCGGCCAACCCGGGTGAAGCCGTCAAGAACGCCAAGTCGGGCCAGGTGCGTTACCGCACCGACAAGGCCGGCATCATCCACTGCACCATTGGCAAGGCCAGCTTCGAAGACGAAGCGCTGAAGTCGAACCTGCAGGCGCTGCTGCTGGACCTGATCAAGGCCAAGCCGGCCACCTCGAAGGGCCTGTACCTGCAGAAGGTGTCGGTCAGCTCGACGATGGGCCCGGGCGTCACTGTCGACCAGTCGACCCTGACCCTGAAGTAATCGTTTGAAGCGGATGTGGGGCCCCCGGTCCCGCATCCGTCCCATTTGAAGGCAACCGCCGGCAGCGCATCGCCGGTGGCAGCCGTCAAAGACCGCAGGTGCGGTCGTGGCATGCCGGCGACGGGCACGGAAGCTCGATTTGGCAGGGAGTCGCCGCCGGAGCAGTCACGAACGCTTAATCGATCCATCCGGATCACCCTGCGTAGATGGTGCCCTTCTGGAGTTTTTCTGGTTCACGCAATCCTGGGTAGCCCCAGGTTGAGTCCAGGTCTGGAACGGCCCACCCCCCGGAACATCAACCCGATGTTCCCGGTGTCCAGGAAGGACGCCGCCCAGGACCGCAAACGGCAGGAGCCGTAAGCGGAGTTCAATCGGAGGAGTGCAATGGCTCTCAATCTGTCCCAGAAGCAAGAAGTAGTCGCGGAGCTGGCAGACATCGCCGCCAAGGCCCACTCCTTGATCGCAGCCGAATACGCTGGCACCACGGTCTCCCAGATGACCGCGATGCGCAAGCAGGCTCGTGAAACCGGCGTTTTCTTGAAAGTTGTCAAGAACACCCTGGCCTCGCGTGCCGTTGAAGGCACCGAATTCGCATGTGCACAGGACAAGCTGGTCGGTCCGCTGCTGTATGCGTTCTCGCTCGAGGAGCCCGGCGCAGCCGGTCGCCTGATCAAGGAATTCGCCAAGGGCAACGATAAGCTGCAGCCCAAGGTTGTCGCCATTGGTGGCGAAGTGTTCCCGGCAAGCCACGTTGACGTGTTGGCCTCGCTGCCGACCCTCGACCAGGCCCTGGCAATGCTGGCACGCGTCCTGACCGAGCCGGTCACGATGTTCGCGCGCGCCAACAAGGCACTGGCGGATCAGCTGGGTGGTGGCGAAGCCGCTGCTGCTGCTGAGCCGGTCGCCGAGACCGCCTGAGTTTCGACCTACCGTGGTTCCTGACGGAACCTCAACCCAGAAAATCATTCAAAGGTAATCAAAATGTCCCTTTCCAACGAACAGATCGTCGAAGCCATCGCCTCGAAGTCCCTGATGGAAGTGATGGAGCTGGTCAAGGCCATCGAAGAGAAGTTCGGCGTTTCCGCCGCTGCTCCGGTCGCCGTGGCTGCTGCCGCTGGCCCGGCTGCCGCTGTTGAAGAGCAGACCGAATTCACCGTGACCCTGAAGTCGCCGGGCGACAAGAAGGTCGAAGTGATCAAGGCCGTCCGCGCCATCACCGGCCTGGGCCTGAAGGAAGCGAAGGACCTGACCGAAGCCGGCGGCGTCGTGAAGGAAGGCGCGTCGAAGGACGAAGCCGAGAAGATCAAGAAGGACCTGGAAGCTGCTGGCGCGACTGTCGAAGTCAAGTAAGCAGATCCCTTGCGTCGCCATCGATTTCCGGCGATGCAGCCAAGGCTGGGGGCGTAAAGCCCCCGGCCTTTGGTCGTTTCATGCGGTACCCCGAACATCGTTGAAAAAAGCCCAACACGGGCTGCAGGAAAAGGCCCGTCCGGCCAGCGCCAAGCGCGGCGGCGGTCAAGCAGATGCAGTCAAGTTGGCAGTTGGAAGTAGCAATAGAAGGCGTGCTGGTGCCGGCAATACCAGCGACTTCCAACTGACAATTTCAAGTTTCCTTTTGGGTCGTGGACGCACGCCCCGCACAACAAGGTGGAAGATCTCATGACGTCCTATTCGTTCACCGAGAAGAAGCGCATCCGCAAGGATTTCGCCAAGTCGCGCGCGATTCTCGAAGTGCCGTTCCTGCTCGCCATCCAGGTGGATTCCTACCGCGAGTTCCTGCAGGAAAACGTCGATCCGGCCAAGCGCACGGACCACGGCCTGCACGCCGCACTGAAGTCCGTCTTCCCCATCTCCAGCTACAGCGGCAATGCCGCGCTGGAATATGTCGGCTACAAGCTGGGCGAACCGGTGTTCGACGAGCGCGAGTGCCGCCAGCGTGGCATGAGCTACGGCGCGCCGTTGCGCGTGACCGTGCGCCTGGTGATCTACGACCGTGAGTCGTCGACCAAGGCCATCAAGTACGTGAAGGAGCAGGAGGTCTACCTCGGCGAGATCCCGCTGATGACCGAGAACGGCACCTTCATCGTCAACGGCACCGAGCGCGTCATCGTCTCCCAGCTGCACCGCTCGCCGGGCGTGTTCTTCGACCACGACCGTGGCAAGACCCACAGCTCGGGCAAGCTGCTGTACAGCGCCCGCATCATCCCGTACCGCGGTTCCTGGCTGGACTTCGAGTTCGACCCGAAGGACGCGCTGTTCACCCGTATCGATCGCCGTCGCAAGCTGCCGGTGTCGATCCTGCTGCGCGCGCTTGGCTACAGCAACGAAGAGATGCTGGCCGAGTTCTTCGAGATCAACACGTTCCACATCAACCCCGACGAAGGCGTGCAGCTGGAGCTGGTCGCCGAGCGCCTGCGTGGTGAAACCCTGGGCTTCGACCTGGCCGACGGTGACAAGGTCATCGTGGAAGCCGGCAAGCGCATCACCGCGCGCCACGTCAAGCAGCTGGAAGCCTCGGGCATCGCCGCCCTGGCCGTGCCGGACGATTACATCGTCGGCCGCATCCTGTCGCACGACGTGGTCGATTCGGCCACCGGCGAACTGCTGGCGCAGGCCAACGACGAAATCACCGACGACCAGCTGCAGGCCTTCCGCAAGGCCGGCGTGGACGCGGTGGGCACCCTGTGGGTGAACGATCTCGATCGTGGTCCGTACCTGTCCAACACCCTGCGCATCGATCCGACCAAGACCCAGCTGGAAGCGCTGGTCGAGATCTACCGCATGATGCGTCCGGGCGAGCCGCCGACCAAGGACGCCGCGCAGAACCTGTTCCACAACCTGTTCTTCACCTTCGAGCGTTACGACCTGTCCACGGTCGGCCGGATGAAGTTCAACCGTCGCGTGGGCCGCAAGGAAACCACCGGCGAAGCCGTGCTGTACGACCGCAAGTACTACGGCGAGCGCAATGACGAAGAGTCCAAGCGCCTGGTCGCCGCGCATGGCGAGTCGTCCGACATCCTGGACGTGATCAAGGTCCTGACCGAGATCCGCAACGGCCGTGGCGTCGTCGATGACATCGACCACCTGGGCAACCGTCGCGTGCGTTCGGTCGGTGAAATGGCCGAGAACGTGTTCCGCGTGGGCCTGGTCCGCGTCGAGCGCGCGGTCAAGGAACGCCTGTCGATGGCCGAATCCGAAGGCCTGACCCCGCAGGAACTGATCAACGCCAAGCCGGTGGCTGCGGCGATCAAGGAATTCTTCGGCTCCTCGCAGCTGTCGCAGTTCATGGATCAGAACAACCCGCTGTCGGAAGTCACGCACAAGCGTCGCGTCTCGGCCCTGGGCCCGGGCGGCCTGACCCGCGAACGCGCCGGCTTCGAAGTGCGCGACGTGCACCCGACCCATTACGGCCGCGTCTGCACCATCGAAACGCCGGAAGGCCCGAACATCGGCCTGATCAACTCGCTGGCCGTGTACGCCCGCACCAATGAGTACGGTTTCCTTGAAACCCCGTACCGCAAGGTCGTGGACGGCAAGGTGTTCGACGAAGTCGAGTTCCTGTCGGCCATCGAAGAAAACGAGTACGTCATTGCGCAGGCCAACGCCCTGACCAATGCCGACAGCGTGCTGACCGAGCAGTTCGTGCCGTGCCGCTTCCAGGGCGAATCGCTGCTGAAGCCGCCGGCGGAAGTGCACTTCATGGACGTCTCGCCGATGCAGACCGTGTCGGTCGCCGCGGCGCTGGTTCCGTTCCTGGAACACGATGACGCCAACCGTGCACTGATGGGCGCCAACATGCAGCGCCAGGCCGTGCCGACCCTGCGTGCGCAGAAGCCGCTGGTGGGTACCGGCATCGAACGTGCCGTGGCACGCGACTCCGGCGTCACCGTCAACGCCCGTCGTGGTGGTGAAGTGGTGCAGGTCGATGCCGCACGCATCGTGGTCAAGATCGTCGAAGAAGAAATCATCGGCGCGACCGACGCCGGCGTGGACATCTACAACCTGGTCAAGTACACCCGTTCCAACCAGAACACCTGCATCAACCAGCGTCCGCTGGTGAACGTGGGTGACGTGGTGGCGCGTGGCGACGTGCTGGCCGACGGTCCGTCGACCGACATCGGCGAACTGGCCCTGGGCCAGAACATGCTGATCGCCTTCATGCCGTGGAACGGCTACAACTTCGAAGACTCCATCCTGCTCTCCGAGCGCGTGGTGGAAGAGGATCG
>NZ_JBJDOQ010000030.1:9918-17293 GCF_044901215.1 Stenotrophomonas sp. NPDC078853
AAACATAAACAAAAACAAATACTACAACCTGAAATCAGATCACAAGTTGGAATAGCAAACTTAAACCACGATCCACATCGAAGAGCTGACCTGCGTCGCGCGTGACACCAAGCTGGGGCCGGAGGAAATCTCCGCCGACATCCCGAACGTGTCCGAGCAGGCGCTGAACCGCCTGGACGAATCCGGCGTGGTGTACATCGGTGCCGAAGTGCGCGCCGGCGACATCCTGGTCGGCAAGGTCACCCCGAAGGGTGAAAGCCAGCTGACCCCGGAAGAGAAGCTGCTGCGCGCGATCTTCGGCGAGAAGGCTTCGGACGTGAAGGACAGCTCGCTGCGCGTGCCGCCGGGCATGGACGGCACCGTCATCGACGTGCAGGTCTTCACCCGCGACGGCATCGAGAAGGACAAGCGTGCGCGCCAGATCGAGGAATCCGAGATCAAGCGCGTCAAGAAGGACTTCGACGACCAGTACCGCATCCTGGAAGGTGCCATCTACGCCCGCCTGCGTTCGCAGATCGTCGGCAAGGTGGTCAACGGCGGTGCCAACCTGAAGAAGGGCGACGTCATCACCGACGCCTACCTGGACGGCCTGAAGAAGGCTGACTGGTTCGTGCTGCGCATGAAGGACGAGGACGCCTCGGAGGCCATCGAACGCGCCCAGAAGCAGATCCAGGCGCACGAGAAGGAATTCGAGCGTCGCTTCGCCGACAAGCGCGGCAAGATCACCGCCGGCGACGACCTCGCCCCGGGCGTGCTGAAGATGGTCAAGGTGTTCATGGCCGTCAAGCGCCGCATCCAGCCGGGCGACAAGATGGCAGGCCGCCACGGCAACAAGGGTGTGGTCTCCAACGTGGTGCCGGTCGAAGACATGCCGTACATGGCCTCGGGCGAGACCGTGGACATCGTGCTGAACCCGCTGGGCGTGCCGTCGCGCATGAACATCGGGCAGATCCTTGAAGTCCACCTGGGCTGGGCCGCCAAGGGCCTGGGTCGCAAGATCCAGGGCATGCTGGAAGCCCAGGCCGCCGTGGCGCAGCTGCGCGTGTTCCTGGACGAGGTGTACAACCACGACAGCGACAACGTGGCCACCCATGTCGACCTGACCCAGTTCAGCGATGAAGAGCTGCTGCGCCTGGCCGGCAACCTGACCGACGGCGTGCCGATGGCAACGCCGGTCTTCGACGGTGCCACCGAAGCGGAGATCAAGCGCATGCTGGAACTGGCGGACCTGCCGACCAGCGGCCAGACCCAGCTGTATGACGGCCGTACCGGTGAGGCATTCGATCGCCACACCACCGTCGGCTACATGCACTACCTGAAGCTGAACCACCTGGTCGACGACAAGATGCACGCCCGTTCGACCGGTCCTTACTCGCTCGTCACCCAGCAGCCGCTGGGCGGCAAGGCGCAGTTCGGCGGCCAGCGCTTCGGTGAGATGGAAGTCTGGGCGCTGGAAGCCTACGGCGCGGCCTACACCCTGCAGGAAATGCTGACGGTGAAGTCCGATGACGTGCAGGGCCGCAACCAGATGTACAAGAACATCGTCGACGGCGAGCACGAGATGGTGGCCGGCATGCCGGAATCCTTCAACGTGCTGGTGAAGGAAATCCGTTCGCTGGCCATCAACATGGAACTGGAAGACAACTGATCGCGCAGGCGCTGCTGCTCCCGGGCAGCAGCGCCGCCGCTTAGTCCTGACAGCCCATCGACAACGCATTCCTCCTTCTGGAGAACACCATGAAAGACCTGCTCAACCTCTTCAACCAGCAGCGACAGACGCTGGATTTCGACGCGATCAAGATCGCGCTGGCGTCGCCCGACCTGATCCGTTCGTGGTCGTTCGGCGAAGTGAAGAAGCCGGAAACCATCAACTACCGTACGTTCAAGCCCGAGCGTGACGGCCTGTTCTGCGCCGCGATCTTCGGACCGGTCAAGGACTACGAGTGCCTGTGCGGCAAGTACAAGCGCATGAAGCACCGCGGCGTGGTCTGCGAAAAGTGCGGCACCGAAGTGACCCTGGCCAAGGTGCGCCGCGAGCGCATGGGCCACATCGACCTGGCTTCGCCGGTCGCGCACATCTGGTTCCTCAAGTCGCTGCCGTCGCGCATCGGCCTGATGCTGGACATGACCCTGCGTGACATCGAGCGCGTGCTGTACTTCGAAGCCTACGTGGTGACCGAGCCGGGCCTGACCGCCCTGGAGCGCCGCCAGCTGCTGACCGAAGAGCAGTACCTGACCGCACGCCAGGAACACGGCGACGACTTCGACGCCGCCATGGGCGCCGAGGCCGTGTACGAACTGCTGCGCACCATCGACCTGCAGTCGGAAATGACCCGCCTGCGCGAAGAGATCGCCAGCACCGGTTCGGAAACCAAGCTCAAGCGCCTCACCAAGCGCATCAAGCTGATCGAAGCCTTCCTGGAATCGGGCAACCGTCCGGAATGGATGGTGATGACCGTGCTGCCGGTGCTGCCGCCGGACCTGCGTCCGCTGGTTCCGCTGGACGGTGGCCGCTTCGCGACCTCCGACCTGAACGACCTGTACCGCCGCGTCATCAACCGCAACAACCGCCTGCGTCGCCTGCTGGAACTGAGCGCGCCGGACATCATCGTGCGCAATGAAAAGCGCATGCTGCAGGAATCGGTCGATGCCCTGCTGGACAACGGCCGTCGTGGCCGTGCCATCACCGGCACCAACAAGCGCCCGCTGAAGTCGCTGGCCGACATGATCAAGGGCAAGCAGGGTCGCTTCCGCCAGAACCTGCTGGGCAAGCGCGTGGACTACTCGGGCCGTTCGGTCATCGTGGTCGGTCCGTACCTGCGCCTGCACCAGTGCGGCCTGCCGAAGAAGATGGCGCTGGAACTGTTCAAGCCGTTCGTGTTCGCCAAGCTACAGCGTCGTGGCCTGGCCACCACCATCAAGGCCGCCAAGAAGCTGGTCGAGCGCGAAGAAGCCGAAGTCTGGGACATCCTGGAAGAGGTCATCCGCGAACATCCGGTGATGCTGAACCGTGCGCCGACCCTGCACCGCCTGGGCATCCAGGCGTTCGAGCCGGTGCTGATCGAAGGCAAGGCCATCCAGCTGCATCCGCTGGTCTGCACCGCGTTCAACGCCGACTTCGACGGTGACCAGATGGCCGTCCACGTGCCGCTCTCGCTGGAAGCCCAGCTGGAAGCGCGTGCGCTGATGATGTCCACCAACAACATCCTGTCGCCGGCCAACGGCGAGCCGATCATCGTGCCCTCGCAGGACGTCGTGCTGGGTCTGTACTACATGACCCGCTCGCTGGTGAACAAGAAGGGCGAGGGCATGGCCTTCGCCAACATCGCCGAAGTCAAGCGCGCCTATGACAACCGCGTGGTGGAACTGCACGCACGCGTCAAGGTCCGCATCACCGAAGTGGTGACCGACGAAGACGGCAACAAGCAGGACAAGACCTCGATCGTGGAGACCACGATCGGTCGTGCGCTGCTGGCCGAAATCCTGCCGGAAGGCCTGCCGTTCGCGCTGGCCAACACCGAGCTGACCAAGAAGAACATCAGCCGCCTGATCAACTCCAGCTACCGCCAGCTGGGCTTGAAGGACACGGTCGTGTTCGCCGACAAGCTGATGTACACCGGCTTCGCCTACGCAACCCGCGCCGGCGTGTCGATCGGCATCGACGACATGCTGATCCCGGACGAGAAGCGCGGCATCCTCACCGAGGCCGAAGCCGACCTGCAGGCAATCCAGGAGCAGTACCAGTCGGGCCTGGTCACCGCCGGCGAGCGTTACAACAAGGTGGTCGACATCTGGTCGCGCACCAACGAGCGCATCGCCAAGGCGATGATGGACACCATCGGTACCGAGAAGGTCACCGATTCCAAGGGTGACATCATCGACCAGAAGTCGATGAACTCGCTGTACATCATGGCCGACTCCGGTGCGCGTGGTTCGCAGGCGCAGATCCGCCAGCTGGCCGGTATGCGTGGCCTGATGGCGCGTCCGGATGGCTCCATCATCGAGACGCCCATCAAGGCGAACTTCCGTGAAGGCCTGAACGTGCAGGAGTACTTCAACTCCACCCACGGTGCCCGTAAGGGTCTGGCCGATACCGCGCTGAAGACCGCCAACTCGGGTTACCTGACCCGTCGTCTGGTGGACGTGGCGCAGGACGTGGTGATCACCGAAGTGGATTGCGGTACCACCGAAGGCCTGACCATGACCCCGATCGTGGAAGGCGGCGACGTCGTGGAGCCGTTGAAGGACCGCGTGCTGGGTCGTGTCGTGGCCGAGGACGTGTTCCTGCCGGGCAACGACGAAGATCCGATCGTGACCCGCAACACGCTGCTCGACGAAGCGTGGGTGGCCAAGCTGGAAGATGCCGGCGTGCAGACCATCAAGGTCCGTTCGACGATCTCCTGCGCCTCCGCGTTCGGCGTCTGCGGTCGCTGCTACGGCCGCGACCTGGCCCGTGGCCACATCGTCAACATCGGTGAAGCGGTCGGCGTCATCGCCGCGCAGTCGATCGGTGAGCCGGGTACCCAGCTGACCATGCGTACGTTCCACATCGGTGGTGCGGCATCGCGTGCGGCAGCGGTGGACAACATCACCGTCAAGACCACCGGTTCGGTGAAGTTCAACAACCTGAAGTCGGTCGAGCACGCCAACGGTTCGCTGGTGGCGGTGTCGCGCTCGGGCGAAATCTCGGTGCTCGATGCCCATGGCCGCGAGCGCGAGCGTTACAAGCTGCCGTACGGCTCGATGATCGCGTCCAAGGACGGCGATGCAGTGAAGGCTGGCCAGACTGTGGCCAACTGGGATCCGCATAACCACCCGATCGTGTCGGAAGTCGCAGGTTTCCTGCGCTTCATCGACTTCGTCGACGGCATCACCGTCATCGAGAAGACCGACGAACTGACCGGCCTGGCCTCGCGCGAGATCACCGATCCGAAGCGTCGCGGCTCGATGGGCAAGGACCTGCGTCCGCTGATCCGCATCGTCGATGCCAAGGGCAACGACCTGCTGATCCCGGGCACCGACATGCCGGCCCAGTACCTGCTGCCGCCGCGCTCCATCGTCAACCTGCAGGACGGCGCCGCCGTCGGCGTGGGTGACGTGGTCGCCAAGATCCCGCAGGAAGCCTCCAAGACCCGCGACATCACCGGTGGTCTGCCGCGCGTCGCCGATCTGTTCGAAGCACGCAAGCCGAAGGATCCGGCGGTGCTGGCCGAGCGTTCGGGCATCATCAGCTTCGGCCCGGACACCAAGGGCAAGCAGCGCCTGATCATCAAGGACACCGATGGTTCGGAACACGAAGAGCTGATTCCGAAGTACCGCCAGGTGATCGTGTTCGAAGGTGAGCACGTGACCAAGGGCGAGACCATCGTGGACGGCGAGCCGAGCCCGCAGGACATCCTGCGCCTGCTGGGTGTGGAACCGCTGGCCGCCTACCTGGTCAAGGAAATCCAGGACGTGTACCGCCTGCAGGGCGTGAAGATCAACGACAAGCACATCGAGGTGATCACCCGCCAGATGCTGCGCAAGGTCGAGATCACCGACCAGGGCAACAGCAAGTTCCTGAATGGCGAACAGGTGGAACGTCAGCGCGTTATCGAGGAGAATGCACGCCTCGGTGCCCGTAGCGAACTGCCGGCGCAGTACGATCCGGTCCTGCTGGGCATCACCAAGGCCTCGCTGGCCACCGAGTCGTTCATCTCGGCGGCGTCCTTCCAGGAAACCACCCGCGTGCTGACCGAAGCTGCCGTCCGCGGCACCAAGGACAACCTGCGTGGCCTGAAGGAAAACGTCATCGTCGGTCGCCTGATCCCGGCCGGTACCGGCCTGTCGTATCACGCCAACCGCCGCCGCAACGCGAGCGGGCTGACCGATTCGGAAATGCAGACGCTGGCCGGTACCCCGGTTGCCCCTGCCGCCGTTGTCGCCGAGCCGGTGATCGAAGCCGCTGCCGAAGCCGACCAGGCTCCGGGCAGCGACGAGTAAGCAAGGCGGTCCGGTTGAAAGACCGGACCTGCCGGGTTGCAGCACCGGGCCAATGGCCGGGTGGTAGTGAAAGGGCAGGGGAGACTCCGGTCTCTCCCGCCAGTCTGAACGGGGTACATGGAGGCCCCCCCGTAACCTTCCAGGATAAGGAAGGGCTTGACAGGAGCGCATTTGACTGCGTTTCTGGCAGGTTGCTACAATCGTCTGTCTCAGCAGGCCAGTAATGGTCTGCTTTAACATTTCCGCATCTCTGGCCGGCATCTGCTGGCCCCAATCAGAAGAACCTACTGATGGCGACGATCAACCAGCTGGTCCGCAAGCCGCGGCAAGCTACCACCTACAAGAGTGCCTCGCCGGCGCTCGAGAAGTGCCCGCAGCGCCGTGGCGTCTGCACGCGCGTCTACACCACCACCCCGAAGAAGCCGAACTCGGCCCTCCGCAAGGTTGCAAAGGTCCGCCTGACCAACCAGGAAGAGGTCATCAGCTACATCGGTGGTGAAGGCCACAACCTGCAGGAGCACTCCGTGGTCCTTATCCGCGGCGGTCGCGTCAAGGATCTGCCGGGTGTGCGTTACCACACTGTTCGCGGTTCGCTCGATGCCTCCGGTGTCGCCAAGCGTCGCCAGGCCCGTTCGAAGTACGGCGCCAAGCGTCCGAAGGCATAAGGAGAGAGCACATGTCGCGTAAAGGTAATACTCCCCAGCGTTCCGTCCTGCCCGATCCGAAGCACGGAAGTGAAACGATCGCCCGCTTCATCAACATGGTGATGCTGAGCGGCAAGAAGTCCGTGGCCGAGAAGATCGTCTACGGTGCGATGGACGTGATCAGCGAAAAGAACGCCAACTCGATCGAGCTGGTGCAGAAGGCGCTGGACAACGTTGCGCCGTCGGTCGAGGTCAAGTCCCGCCGTGTCGGTGGTGCCACCTACCAGGTGCCGGTCGAAGTGCGTTCCTCGCGCAAGATGGCCCTGGCCATGCGTTGGCTGATCGACTCCGCGCGCAAGCGTGGTGAGAACACCATGCCGAAGAAGCTCGCTGCTGAACTGATCGATGCCTCGGAAAACCGTGGCGGCGCCATCAAGAAGCGCGAAGAAACCCACCGTATGGCCGAAGCCAACAAGGCATTCGCCCACTACCGCTGGTGAGTTTGACGGCCTTGCAAAACAGGCAGGGCAGCACCATCTGAGTGCTGCCCCGCGACCCCGGAAGGGTCGCGCCAATCCGAAGGCCGCCGAAAGGCGGCGTTCGGCCATCCGAAATCCAAGAAATCGAGAGGCTCCCCGTGGCCCGCACCACTCCCATCGAGCGTTACCGCAATTTCGGCATCATGGCCCACATCGATGCCGGCAAGACCACCACGTCCGAGCGCATCCTGTTCTACACCGGCAAGAGCC
>NZ_JBJDOQ010000031.1:0-7857 GCF_044901215.1 Stenotrophomonas sp. NPDC078853
GAAGACCCCGAACCTGGGCAAGAAGTCGCTCACCGAAATCAAGGAAGTGCTGGCCCAGCGTGGCCTGTCACTCGGCATGAAGCTGGAGAACTGGCCGCCGGCCGGTGTCGCCAGCCACGGCATGCTGGGCTGATACCTGCTTCTGCAGTACCGCGAAAGGCTCCACCGGCGACGGTGGGGCCTTCGCACAAACCGACGGACGAAACGTCCGCGGACAGGCCGACCAGGACGGGCGGCCAGGACCATCCGCAGTCCGAATTCAGCGCCATGATGGCGACAACGATCCCCAAAGCCTCAATCTTGCAAAGGAATCACCACCATGCGTCACCAGAAATCCGGCCGTAAGTTCAGCCGCACCAGCGCCCACCGCGAAGCGATGTTCAAGAACATGGCTGCCTCGCTGTTCAAGCACGAGCTGATCAAGACCACCCTGCCGAAGGCCAAGGAACTGCGCCGCGTCGCCGAGCCGCTGATCACCCTGGCCAAGGTCGACTCCGTCGCCAACCGTCGTCTGGCCTTCGCCCGCCTGCGTGACAACGAAGCCGTCGGCAACCTTTTCACCATCCTCGGCCCGCGTTACGCGTCGCGTCCGGGTGGCTACCTGCGTCTGCTGAAGTGCGGTTTCCGCGCCGGCGACAATGCGCCGATGGCCTACGTCGAGCTGGTCGACCGTCCGGCTGCCGTTGCCGAGGAAGTGGCCGAGTAATCGGATCGTTTCCTGATTTACCGTCAGAAGCCCGGCCTCGCGCCGGGCTTTTGCGTTGGCAGGCGGCGATATTCCGACCGGCGCAGCGCGCGGCGGTTCGAACGGCGGCGCCGGTCGGTTACCCTTGGCACCTGCCTGGCTAGAGTCGCCCTATGAATCCGTTCCGTTGGCCGTTCCGCGCCCAGTTCCTGCTGGGTTTCCTGATCTGTGCGGGTCTGCTCGGCTACGCCATCTTCCTGCAGTTGCAGATGGGGCTGGAGCCGTGCCCGCTGTGCATTTTCCAGCGCATCGCCTTCGCCGCGCTGGGCCTGTTGTTCCTGATCGGTGCGCTGCACGGGCCGTCCAACCGCCCCGGCCGGGTCACCTATGGGGTACTGGCCTTCATCGCGGCCGGCGTGGGGATCGGCATCGCGGCACGGCACGTGTACGTGCAGATGATCCCGCCGGAGTTCGGCGCCACCTGCGGCCCGCCGCTGGCCTTCCTCAGCGAAACCATGGGGCCCTTCGAAGTGTTCCGCACGGTGCTCACCGGCACCGGCAACTGCGGCAACATCGACTGGACCTTCCTGGGCCTGACGATGCCGATGTGGTCGCTGGCGTGGTTCGCTCTGCTGGCGGCCTGGGCGTTGCTGGTATCGTTTCGCCGCACGCGCTGATCGTGCCTGCTGTAGTTGTTCCGCCGAGCATGGCTCGGCGCTACCCTGAACGTTCTGGAGTTCGCCATGTCGTCCGTTGATTCCCTGCCCACCGTCGACTGGTCACCGGACAGCTGGCGCGCCAAGACCGCACTGCAGATGCCCACCTACCCGGATCCAGTGGCGCTGGATGCCGCACTGCATGAGCTGAAGCGGCTGCCGCCGCTGGTGACCTCGTGGGAGATCGTCGCACTGAAACAGCAGCTGGCCGACGCCCAGGAAGGGCGGCGTTTCCTGCTGCAGGGCGGTGACTGCGCGGAGAACTTCAGCGACTGCGAGTCGGGCATGATCTCCAACCGGCTGAAGGTGCTGCTGCAGATGAGCCTGGTGCTGGTGCACGGCCTGCGCAAGCCGGTGATCCGCGTGGGGCGCTTCGCCGGCCAGTACGCCAAGCCGCGTTCTGCCGATACCGAAACGCGCGACGGGGTGACCTTGCCGAGCTACCGCGGCGATGTGATCAACGCGCCGGCCTTCACCGAAGCGGCACGCCTGCCTGATCCGAAGCGGATGCTGCAGGCGCATGCCCATTCGGCGATGACGATGAACTTCGTGCGCGCGCTCATCGACGGCGGCTTTGCCGACCTGCATCACCCGGAATACTGGAACCTGGAGTGGGTGCGGCATTCGCCGTTGGCCGTGGAGTACCAGAAGATGGTGACCTCGATCGAAGATTCGATCGGCTTCATGGAAACCATTTCCGGCTCGCGCGTGCACAACCTCAAGCGCGTCGATTTCTACACCTCGCATGAAGCGCTGCTGCTGCCCTACGAGCAGGGCCTGACCCGTCAGGTGCCGCGCCAGCAGGGCTGGCTGAACCTGAGCACGCACTACCCGTGGATCGGCATGCGCACAGCGGCGCTGGACGGCGCCCACGTGGAATACCTGCGTGGCGTGCGCAACCCGATCGCGATCAAGGTCGGGCCGTCGGTGCAGCCGGACCAGTTGCTGCGCCTGATCGACGTGCTGAACCCGGACGACGAGCCGGGCCGCCTGAGCTTCATCCACCGCATGGGCGCGGCGCAGATCGCCGACAAGCTGCCACCGCTGCTGGATGCGGTGAAGCGCGACGGGCGTCGCGTGCTGTGGGTCTGCGATGCGATGCATGGCAACACCGAAAGCACCGGCAACGGCTACAAGACGCGTCGCTTCGACAACATCCGCAGTGAGGTGGAGCTGTCCTTCGATCTGCATGCCGCAGCGGGCACGCGACTGGGTGGCGTGCACCTGGAGATGACCGGCGAGGATGTGACCGAGTGCACCGGCGGCGCACGCGAGCTCACCGAGCGCGACCTGGAACGAGCGTATCGATCCAGCGTGGATCCGCGACTGAACTACGAGCAGTCGCTGGAAATCGCGATGGCGATCGTGCGCAAGCAGGCAGGCTGACCCTGACCCCTGACGCTGACCCGCTGTTTACGAACGGCTGACACCGCGATCATGGCCTTTGCGACACGCTGATCCTTTCGCGTGGTCGTGGAGGTGCACGGGTGATGCAGTGGCAACAGGTGCAGGCTTACGTGGTACCGCTTGGCATTGCACTGGCGGTCGGTGCGCTGGGGGCGTGGGTCATCCTGGCGCTGTATCGTCGCCTGGCCGGCAGGGACCGGCGGCGCGCACGTATCGGCCGGATGCTGGGGCCGCCGCTGGCGCTGGCCTTCCCGCTGTTCCTGATGGTTCCGGCGCTGGAGGCCACGCCCCTGCGCGGTGGCTGGCTGGAACAGGCACAGCGCGTCGCACACATCGGCTTGACCGCCTGCTTCATCTGGCTGCTGGTACGCGCGGTCGCTGCAGGTGAAGAGGCCATCCTGCGCAACCATCCCATCGAAGTTGCCGACAACCTCGAAGCCCGTCGCATCCAGACCCAGACCCGCGTCCTCAGCCGCGTGCTGATGGGCGGCATCATCATCCTCGGTGCCTCGCTGGTGCTGCTGCAGTTCGAGATGGTGGCCAAGATCGGCTCGGCGCTGCTGGCTTCGGCAGGCCTGATCGGCCTGGTCGCTGGTATTGCCGCCAAGCCGGTGTTCGGCAACCTGATCGCCGGCATGCAGATCGCGGTGACCCAGCCGATCCGGCTGGACGACGTGGTGATCGTGGAAGGGGAGTGGGGGCGCATCGAGGAGATCGGCAGCAGTTACGTCGTGGTCCGCATCTGGGACGAACGACGGATGGTGGTGCCGCTGACCTGGTTCATCGAAAACCCGTTCCAGAACTGGACCCGGCGCAGCGCCGATCTGCTGGGAACCGCCTTCCTGTGGTTGGACTACCGCGCGCCGATTCCCGCGATACGGGCAGAGCTTGAGCGCATCTGCAAGGACGCCCCGCTATGGGATGGACGGGTCTGCGTCACTCAGGTCACCGAGACCACCGAACACACCCTGCAGGTACGCCTGCTGGTCAGTGCGCGCAACTCCGGCGACGCCTTCGACCTGCGCTGCCTGGTACGTGAACGCATGCTGGATTTCCTGGCGCGTGAGCATCCGCAGGCGCTGCCGCGGCTGCGCGCGCAGATGGAAGTGGGGGCCGACATGCCGCGTCACCGCGTGGCGGCGGCGCCCGAAGCGGATGTCCGTTCTCCCGGTGCGGAAGATGGCGAGCCCGCGGTGGGTTAGCCGCGCCACGACGGCGGCGTCAGCCCGGTAGCGCCGAGCCATGCTCGGCGGCATGTCGACGATCCAGCCGACCTGCAGCGGCTATAACGGCGGCGGGCGGCGCGCCATGGTGCGCTGTTCGTAGGCGTAGCCCAGCTCGATCAGGCGCGGTTCGGTCCAGGCGGTGCCCATGAACAGCAGCCCCACCGGCAGGCCATCCACATGGCCCATCGGCACGCTCAAGCTGGGGTAGCCGGCAACGGCGGCCGCACTGTAACTGCCGCCGGGAAAGGCATCGCCGCCGCTGCGGGTGATTGGCCAGGCGGTACCGGTGGTCGGCGCTACCAGCGCGTCCAGCTGGTGCGCGCGCAGCAAGGCATCGATGCCCTGCTCACCGGCCATCCGGCGCGCTTGGCTGCGCGCCTGGATATAGCCTGCATCGCCCAGCGTGCCGGCCTGCGCTGACGCTTCCAGCAGTTCCTGGCCGAACAGCGGCAGTTCCTGGGCGGCGTGTTCGGTATTGAAGGCGATGACCTGCGGCAGTGTGCGCAGCGGCGCCTTCCAGCGCCGCAGGTAGCGTTCCAGGCCGGCCTTGAATTCAAAACGCAGCACGGTCTGCTCGGCGTCGGCCCACTGGCTTTCGTCCAGCGCCGGCACCCTCACCACGGTTGCACCGGCCCGGCGCAGTTCGTCCAGGGCGTGCTGCATCAGCGTGTCGATGCCGGGGCGCTGGGTCAGTGGGCTGTCCAGCACGCCGATCCGCGCGCCGCGCAGGCCATCGGGGTTCAGCCGCGCGGTGTAGTCGTATACCGCTCGTCCCGGCATCGTCGCCGTGGCCGGATCGGCGTCATCGCGTCCGGCGATGGCAGTCAGCACTGCGGCGGCGTCGGCCACCGTGCGGGTGATCGGGCCGGGCGTATCCTGGCTGAAGGAGATCGGGATGATGCCATCCCGGCTGACCAGGCCCACGGTGGGCTTCAGGCCGACCACCCCGTTGACGGCGGCCGGGCAGACGATGCTGCCATCGGTTTCGGTCCCGATCGAGACCGCGGCCAGGTTAGCGGACACCGCCACCGCGCTGCCACTGCTGGAGCCGCAGGGGCTGTAGCCGGGTCGATACGGGTTGCGGGTCTGGCCGCCGCGTGCGCTCCACCCGGAAGTGGGGTCCTCGCCGCGATAGTTGGCCCATTCACTCAGGTTGGCTTTGCCGAGGATCACCGCGCCGGCTTCGCGCAGGCGCCGCACCAGGAAGGCATCGTCCGGCCGGAAACCGGCCAATGCCAGCGAACCGGCCGTGGTGCTCATGGGCGAGGCGTTGATGTTGTCCTTGAGCAGCACCGGGATGCCATGCAGGGGGCCGCGCAGGCGGCCGCTGCGGCGCTCCTGGTCGCGTTGGGCGGCATCCTTCAGCGCATCCGGGTTGAGCTCGATGACCGCGCGCAGGCGCGGCCCCGCACGGTCCAGCGCGGCGATCCGCTCCAGATAGGCACGGGTGAGGGTGCGGCTGGTCAGTTCCCCGGCCAGCATGCGTGCCTGCAGGTCGGCGACTTCGGCTTCGGCATAGGCGAAAGGTGCCGCGGCTGCCGCAGCGGGATGCGCCGTGGGCGCTCGTGGTGGCGCCGCCGACAGGCCGCCCGGGCACGCCAACAGCACCGCGGCGAGCACGGTGGACAGGCGGAAACAGGGGGGCAGCTTCGGGACGATGCGCATGAGGGGCGGCCTGGTCACCAGCCCAGTGTATCGCGGGGTCGTCAGGGTTTGCGCTTGAGGATGTCGCGTGCGAGCACGTAGACCACCAGCAGGTTGATCACCAGCACGGTCCAGGAGGCCCAGCCGGGATGGCGGGCAATGGCGTACACATCGAAGGGCAGGTAGATGCCGGCTGACACGCAGCCCAGCCACGACGCCCAGGCCTTGGCGCGCCACAGGCCCCAGGCTTCCACCAGGTGCAGCACCGCGTAGGCGAGCATCGCCGCCGCCGCCAGGTGCACGGCATCGGGACTGATCATGTTGAGCAGCGAGGGCAGGGCGCCGTGATCCGGGTCCAGGCTGAAACGCCGGATCAGGGCACTGATTCCATCGCGTAGTGGCTGCGGACCGAGCAGTTCCAGCCCGGTCGCCGCCAGCAGTGCAAGCACCGCCTTGCCCGTTTCGAGCAAGGCGATGACATGCAGCCCCGGATGCCGTTTTGGATCCGGGTTGTAAGCGGTCTGGCTCACGGGTCGGCTCAGCCGCCGCGCGAGGCCTTCTTGCGATCGCTTTCGGTCAGCCCCTTCTTGCGCAGGCGGATTTCCTTCGGCGTGATCTCGACCAGCTCGTCGTCTTCGATGAAGTCCAGGGCCTGCTCCAGCGAGTACTTGATCGCCGGGGTCAGCTGGATCGCATCGTCCTTGCCGGAAGCGCGCATGTTGGTCAGCGGCTTGGTCTTGATCGCGTTGACGGTCAGGTCGTTGTCCTTGGAATGGATACCGATCAGCTGGCCTTCGTACACGTTGTCGCCTTCGGCAGCAAACAGCTTGCCGCGTTCCTGCAGCGGTCCCAGCGAGTAGGCGGGGGTGGCGCCCGGCGCATTGGCGATCATCACGCCGTTCTGGCGCTTGGCGATGCTGCCCTGTTCCTTCGGACCGTAATGGTCGAAGACGTGGAACAGCAGGCCCGAGCCCTGGGTCAGGGTCTTGAACTCGTTCTGGAAGCCGATCAGGCCACGCGCCGGAATCTGGTATTCCAGGCGCACGCGGCCCTTGCCGTCCGGCTCCATGTTCTTCAGCTGGCCCTTGCGGGTGCCCAGCTTTTCCATGACGCCGCCCTGGTGCTGTTCTTCGATGTCCACCACCAGCTGTTCGATCGGCTCCATGGCCTGGCCGTCGATCTGCTTGATGATCACTTCCGGGCGCGACACGGCCAGCTCGTAGCCTTCGCGACGCATGTTCTCGATCAGCACCGACAGGTGCAGCTCGCCACGGCCGGAGACCAGGAACTTGTCGGCGTCTTCCAGCTGTTCCACCTTCAGGGCCACGTTGTGGACCTGCTCGCGGTCCAGGCGGTCCTTGATCTGGCGGCTGGTCAGGAACTTGCCACCGGACAGGTCCTTGTTGCCGGCGAACGGCGAATTGTTGACCTGGAAGGTCATCGAGATCGTCGGTTCATCGACGGTCAGCGCCGGCAGCGCTTCCGGGGTATCCGGATGGCACAGGGTGTCGGAGATGGTCAGCTCGGCGATGCCGGAGATGGCGACGATGTCGCCGGCTTCGGCGGTGTCCTGCTCGATGCGCTCCAGGCCCAGGAAGCCCAGCACCTGGGCGACCTTGCCGTTGCGCTTCTTGCCTTCACGGTCGATCACCGCGACCTGCATGTTCTTCTTCAGGGTGCCGCGCTGGATGCGGCCGATGCCGATCACGCCCACGAAGTTGTTGTAGTCCAGCTGGCTGATGCGCATCTGGAACGGGCCGTCCGGATCCACTTCCGGCTTCGGCGCGTGCTGCATGATGGCTTCGTACAGCGGGGTCATGTCGCCGTCGCGCACGCTGTCTTCCAGGCCGGCATAGCCGTTCAGGGCCGAGGCGTAGACGATCGGGAAATCAAGCTGCTCATTGGTGGCGCCGAGCTTGTCGAACAGGTCGAAGACCTGGTCGATCACCCAGTCCGGACGCGAGCCCGGACGGTCGACCTTGTTGACCACCACGATCGGCTTGAAGCCCATCGCGAAGGCTTTCTGGGTCACGAAGCGGGTCTGCGGCATCGGGCCGTCCATCGCGTCGACGAGGATCAGCACGGTGTCGACCATCGACAGCACGCGCTCCACTTCGCCGCCGAAGTCGGCGTGTCCGGGGGTATCGACGATGTTGATCCGGTTCTTGATACCGGTCTT
>NZ_JBJDOQ010000031.1:7867-10399 GCF_044901215.1 Stenotrophomonas sp. NPDC078853
AAACCAACTGCATACCATATACTACACCATGAATGTAATTCAGCCTTCCTATACATCAACGTTTATGTCCATCACGCGCTCGGCGAGGACGGTGCGCTCGGACAGGGTGCCGGACTGCTTCAGCAGCTGATCGACCAGGGTGGTCTTACCATGGTCGACGTGCGCGACGATGGCGATGTTGCGAAGATTTTCGATGGACATGCGAAAGGGGGCCAGTCGGCGCCGGATTTGGAAAAAGAAGTCCATCATCATACCGCGATCTGGCCGTTTCGCGAAAACCTTGTTTCAGGCGCGGGCAGATGCCCATTCAGGTGGAAGCGCAGCGGCTTCGTTTCCACGGTGGGGCGGGGTCGGGGCAGGCCACACAGGACACGCCGTGAACCCCTCCATGGGGGCTTCAGTTCGGCTCCTGCCTCACAGAGTCCTGTGTGGCCAGCCCCGACCCCGCCTGCGAGTCCCCGTGCCCGGCGGCAGCAGCCCGCCGCGGTCGACCGCCCTTGCCCTTGCTCTCCCTTCCCCCACAGCGCAGCGGCCATCTGTCTGGCGGGGTGGGAGGGGGCGGTGCGGGGCCGTTAGAGCCGCATGGATGCGGCGACGAGCCTACAAGGATGTATTCACGGCGTGCCCCGCACCGCCCCCTCCCACCCCGCCACACAAGGCAGAACCGCTGCAGAACCTTCAACGATCGTCGTACCCGCGCCCTGAACATCACGGGTGTAAACTAGGGAGCTAGACCTTTCCAACCCGAATTCCTGAGGATCCGCATGTCCCTGATCGCCACTTTCGACACCACCCAGGGCCCGATCAAGGTCGAGCTGTTCGCCGACAAGGCACCGCTGACCGTGGCCAACTTCGTGAACCTCGTCCAGCACAAGTTCTACGACGGCCTGGTGTTCCACCGCGTGATCCCGGACTTCATGATCCAGGGCGGCTGCCCCAAGGGCCAGGGCACCGGCGGCCCGGGCTACAAGTTCGAAGACGAAAAGAATGGTGTGAAGCACCAGGTGGGTTCGCTGTCGATGGCCAACGCCGGCCCGAACACCAACGGCAGCCAGTTCTTCATCACCCACATCAAGACCGACTGGCTGGACGGCAAGCACACCGTGTTCGGCCAGGTCCTGGAAGGCCAGGCCATCGTCGATTCGGTCAAGCAGGGCGACGTGATCCATTCGATCACCCTGGAAGGCGACACCGACGCCGTGCTGGCCGCCCAGGCCGAGCGCGTGGCGGAATGGAACAAGCTCATTCCCAGCGCCTGATTCCTTCCCGACGGCCCCCTGTGAAGGGGGCCGTTTTCATGTTCCGGCCGCCCTGCCAGGCCTGTCTCCGCCCGCGCGGCCGTCTCCCACATCGCTACTTAGCTTCTTAGCAGAGGAAATCCCCATGAAAGCACCCGTTCGTGTTGCCGTGACCGGCGCTGCCGGCCAGATCGGCTATGCCCTGCTGTTCCGCATCGCCTCCGGCGAAATGCTCGGCAAGGACCAGCCGGTCATCCTGCAGCTGCTTGAGCTGCCGATGGAAAAGGCCCAGGCCGCGCTGAAGGGCGTGATCATGGAACTGGAAGACTGCGCCTTCCCGCTGCTGGCCGGCATCGTCGGGACCGACAACGCCGAAGTGGCCTTCAAGGACGTCGACGTGGCCCTGCTGGTCGGCGCCCGTCCGCGCGGCCCGGGCATGGAGCGCGCCGATCTGCTGCAGGCCAACGCAGAGATCTTCACCGCCCAGGGCGCGGCGCTGAACAAGGTCGCCAAGCGTGACGTCAAGGTGCTGGTGGTCGGCAATCCGGCCAACACCAATGCCTACATCGCGATGAAGTCGGCGCCGGACCTGAACCCGCGCAACTTCACCGCCATGCTGCGCCTGGACCACAACCGCGCGCTGAGCCAGCTGTCGACCAAGCTGGGCAAGCCGGTCGCCGGCATGGAAAAGCTGGTCGTGTGGGGCAACCACAGCCCGACCATGTACCCGGATTACCGCTTCGCCACCGCGGATGGCGCGTCCATCGCCGAGGCCATCAACGACCAGGACTGGAACGCCGGCACCTTCATCCCGACCGTGGGCAAGCGCGGGGCGGCGATCATCGAAGCCCGCGGTTCGTCCTCGGCCGCGTCGGCTGCCAACGCCGCCATCGACCACGTCCGTGACTGGGTGCTGGGCAGCAACGGCAAGTGGCTGACCATGGGCGTGCCGTCCGACGGTTCCTATGGCATTCCGGAAGGCGTGATCTTCGGCTTCCCGGTCACCACCGAAAATGGCGAGTACACCCTGGTCAAGGACCTGCCGATCGACGAGTTCAGCCAGAAGTACATCGACAAGACCCTGGCCGAGCTGGAAGACGAGCGTGCGGCCGTGGCGCACCTGCTGGGTTGATCCACCCGTTTGATTGTTGCGAAGAAACGCCGGGCTTGTCCTGGCGTTTTTTTTCGCCTGGTGATGGGTGGCGAACGGGTGGGACCCCCTCGCGGCAGGCTCTGGAGCCGCATCTGGGGGGCGCCGGGCGGTGGGGCTGAGCGGGGGACGGCAAAAACTGCG
>NZ_JBJDOQ010000032.1:0-378 GCF_044901215.1 Stenotrophomonas sp. NPDC078853
CCCGGTTCTCATCAACGAGAACATGGTCGGCCACAAGCTCGGCGAATTTGCCATCACCCGGACCTTCAAGGGTCACGGTGGTGACAAGAAGTCCGGCAAGTAAGGAGAGATGACAATGGAAGCGAAAGCCATTTTGCGCTCCGCACGCATCTCTGCGCAGAAAGCACGCCTGGTCGCTGACCAGGTGCGCGGCCTGCCTGCCGAGCGTGCGGTCAACCTGCTGAAGTTCTCGGACAAGAAGGCTGCCCACCTGATCAAGAAGGTGGTGGAGTCGGCTATTGCAAATGCCGAGAACCCCCCGGGCGCTGACGGGGTCGCGCTGAGGGGCCAGACCATCATGGTAGATGAAGGTGCGACCCGGTAGCGTTGCATGGCGCG
>NZ_JBJDOQ010000032.1:388-3118 GCF_044901215.1 Stenotrophomonas sp. NPDC078853
CTTCTTGGTTGTTGTTGGTCCGACCATGATTAGTTTCATGTCGCGGGCGAAAGGCCGCGGTACCCGCATCCTCAAGCGCACCAGCCACATCACTGTGGTTGTGGGCGCCGGCAAGTAAGCGGAAAGGAAAAGACCATGGGTCATAAAGTTCATCCGATTGGTATCCGCCTCGGTATTTCCAAGGATTGGAACTCCAAGTGGTACGCCAACAAGGCCGAGTTCGCTGGTTACCTGGCGGCCGACCTGAAGGTGCGGGAAATGCTGCGCAAGAAGCTTGCGCAGGCCGGCATCAGCAAGATCCTGATCGAGCGTCCGGCAAAGACCGCTCGCGTGACGATCCACACCGCCCGTCCGGGCGTGGTGATCGGCAAGCGCGGTGAGGACATCGAGAAGCTGCGCAAGGAAGTGAGCGAGATGATGGGCGTCCCGGCGCACATCAACGTCACCGAAGTGCGCAAGCCCGAGCTGGACGCCCAGCTGGTTGCCGAGTCCATCGCGCAGCAGCTTGAGCGTCGCATCATGTTCCGCCGTGCAATGAAGCGCTCGGTCGGCAACGCGATGCGCCTCGGTGCCCTGGGCATCAAGGTCAACGTCGGTGGCCGCTTGAACGGTGCTGAAATCGCCCGTTCGGAGTGGTACCGCGAAGGCCGCGTGCCGCTGCACACGCTGCGTGCCGACATCGACTATGGCTTCGCTGAAGCCAAGACGACCTACGGCATCATCGGCATCAAGGTCTGGATCTACAAGGGCGAGGTCTTCGATTTCTCCCAGGTTGGCCAGGAAAAGCAGGACGATTCCCCGCGCAACGATCGTAACGATCGCGGCGACCGCGGTGACCGTCAGCGCCCGGCTCGTGAAGCGAGGTAACGACAATGTTGCAACCCAAGCGAACCAAATACCGCAAGGTACATAAGGGTCGTAACGACGGCCTGAGCTGGAGCGCCAACGCTGTCAGCTTCGGCGAGTACGGCCTGAAGGCGACCGCCCACGGTCAGCTGACCGCGCGTCAGATCGAAGCGGCCCGCCGCTCGATCAGCCGCTACGTCAAGCGCGGTGGCAAGATGTGGATCCGTGTGTTCCACGACAAGCCCAACACCAAGAAGACCATCGAATATCGAATGGGTTCGGGTAAGTGCAACGAGGAATACTGGGTGGCCCAGATCCAGCCCGGCCGCATGATCTATGAAATCGAGGGTGTAACCGAAGACGTGGCACGCGAGGCGTTCCGCCTGGCCGCCGCCAAGCTTTCGGTCACCACCACTTTCGTAACCCGGACGGTGCGCTGATGGACCTCAAACAACTCCGTGAAAAGTCGGCTGACGAACTGAAGGCCCACCTGATCGACCTGCGTAAGGAACAGTTCTCTGTCCGTATGCAGCAGGTCACCGGCCAGCTGCCGAAGACTCACGATATCCGCCGGGTCCGGCGCGAGATTGCTCGCACCAAGACCCTGCTCGGCAGCACCAAGTAAGGATGGCCGCTATGAGCGACAATACTGAAAACAAAGCGCTGCGCACGGTCGAAGGCCGTGTCGTCAGCAACAAGATGGACAAGACGGTCACCATCCTGGTGGAACGCCAGGTCAAGCACCCGCTGTACGGCAAGTACATCAAGCGCTCGACCAAGCTGCACGCCCACGATGCCGACAATGCCTGCAACGAAGGCGATGTCGTCCGCGTGACCGAGATTGCTCCGATGTCCAAGACCAAGAACTGGCGCGTGGTGGAAGTCATCACGCGTGCGGCTGAATAAGGAGATCTGACTCATGATCCAGATGCAGAGCTACCTTGACGCCGCGGACAACTCCGGTGCCAAGGAACTGATGTGCATCAAGGTGCTTGGCGGTTCCAAGCGCCGTTATGCCCACATCGGTGACATCATCAAGGTCACCGTGAAGGATGCGATTCCGCGCGGCAAGGTCAAGAAGGGCGAAGTCTACGACGCCGTTGTTGTCCGTACCCGCAAGGGTGTTCGTCGTCCGGACGGTTCGCTGATCCGCTTCGACGGCAACGCGGCTGTCCTGCTGAACAACAAGCAGGAGCCGATCGGCACCCGTATCTTCGGACCGGTGACGCGTGAACTTCGTTCCGAGAAGTTCATGAAGATCGTCTCGCTCGCTCCCGAAGTGCTGTGAGCGACAGGAGATAATCATGGCTAACCGTAACAAGACGGGCGACCAGGTTGTCGTCACCGCTGGCAAGGACAAGGGCAAGCAGGGCGAAATCGTCCGCGTCGACGGCGACCGTGTGGTCGTCGCCAACGTGAACATCGTCAAGCGCCACACCAAGCCGAATCCGCAGGCAGGCGTTGCCGGCGGCGTGGTCGAGCGTGAAGCGTCGATCCATATCTCCAACGTAAGCGTCGTCAACCCGGCAACGGGCAAGGGCGAGCGCGTTGGCTTCAAGGTGCTGGAGGATGGACGCAAACTGCGTGTGTTCCGCTCCAGCGGTGAGGCGCTCGACGCCTGAGGATGCGCTGATGAATACCCGTCTCGAAAAGTTTTACAAGGAAGAAGTAGTCCCGGCGCTGATGAAGCAGTTCGGCTACAAGAATCCGATGGAAGTGCCGAAGCTGGTCAAAGTCACCCTGAACATGGGTGTCGGTGAAGCAGCGACCAACAAGAAGATCCTGGAAAACGCCGTCGGCGACATGACCAAGATTTCCGGCCAGAATCCGGATGTCACCAAGTCGCGTGTGTCGGTTGCGTCGTTCAATATCCGCGATTGTAGG
>NZ_JBJDOQ010000032.1:3128-4020 GCF_044901215.1 Stenotrophomonas sp. NPDC078853
GACTTCCGTGGTGTTTCCGGTCGTTCCTTTGACGGTCGCGGCAACATCAACAAGGGTGTGAAGGAACAGATCATCTTCCCGGAAATCGACTTCGACGCTGTCGACGCGATCCGCGGCATGGATATCGCCATCACCACCACGGCGAAGACCGATGCGGAAGCGAAGGCGCTGCTGGCAGCGTTCAAGTTCCCGTTCCGTAACTGATACGTCGAGGAATATCCGAAATGGCAAAGACCTCCATGGTCAACCGCGACATCAAGCGGAAGAAGCTGGCTGAGAAGTTCGCTGACAAGCGCGCTGCCCTGAAGAAGATCGTGTCCTCCCCGGACGCGTCTTACGAAGAGAAGATCGAAGCCTCCACCAAGTTGTCGAAGCTGCCGCGCGATTCGTCGCCGAGCCGCCACCGCAACCGTTGCGAACTGTCTGGCCGCCCGCGTGGCGTGTACAGCAAGTTCGGCCTGGGCCGCAACAAGCTCCGCGAAGCCACCATGCGTGGTGACGTCCCGGGCCTGCGCAAGGCCAGCTGGTAACAGCTGACCGCCTTGCCTGAACAGGGCAGGGCGGATCCAGGGGAGGCAAGTTCAGCTGCCCTCCAGAAAAAACCAGGGAGCCCGACGCAAGTCGGGCTCTTTTGGCGTATACTCCCGCGTCTCGCTCTGCGCCTGTCGTGGGGGAGTAACAGGGTTCTGGCCCATTCCAGGAACAAAAAACAGAATTCGCGAAAGCGGATATCGGTGCACTCAAAGGTACTCATAATGAGCATGACTGATCCCATCGCCGACCTGCTGGTCCGCATCAAGAATGCGGCAGCGGTTGGCAAGCAGACGGTGAAAGCCCCGTCGTCCAAGATCAAGGTTGCGATCGCCCAGGTCCTGAAGGACGAGGGTTACAT
>NZ_JBJDOQ010000032.1:4030-9680 GCF_044901215.1 Stenotrophomonas sp. NPDC078853
AAAAAAACGAACACCACAAAGAAATAAACTGCAAGCGAAACTCAATCAATACAACAACCAATTCCATCATGACTGATGCGCAGGCGCGCCAGTTGGGCGTCGGCGGCGAAGTCCTGTGCTTCGTGGCCTAAGGCGAAAGGAGTAAGACATGTCCCGTGTAGCCAAGAAGCCGATCGACCTGGGTAAGGTCGAACTGAACGTCCAGAACGACAACGTCACCGCCAAGGGCCCGAAGGGCACCCTGTCGCTGGCCAAGCCGGCTGGTATCGCAATCAATGTCGAGAACGGCGTTGCCACCCTGAGCACCGAAGACGCAGCCCTCGTGCCGCTGACCGGTACCGTCCGTGCGATCCTGGCCAACATGGTCAAGGGCGTCACCGAAGGCTTCGAGCGCAAGCTGGAGCTGGTCGGCGTCGGTTACCGTGCGTCGATGCAGGGCAAGGACCTGAGCCTGGCGCTCGGTTTCTCGCACCCGGTGCTGTACGTGGCGCCGGAAGGCATCACCATCACCACCCCGACCCAGACCGAGATCCTGGTCCAGGGCGCGGACAAGCAGATCGTCGGTGAAGTCGCCGCCAAGATCCGTGCGTTCCGCAAGCCGGAACCGTACAAGGGCAAGGGCGTGAAGTACTCCGACGAAGTCATCATTCGCAAGGAAGCCAAGAAGGCGTAAGCGCGAGTCCCTCGCAAGAGCCCGCACCTCCGTGTGCGGACTCCTCAGGGAGAAGCCTAACCTTCAGCTTTCCAGGACAAATAATCATGAACAAGAACATCGCCCGTCTGCGTCGTGCCAAGTCGACCCGCGCCCACATCCGTGTGCTCGGCGTCGCCCGTCTGTCGGTGCTGCGCACCGGTCAGCACCTGTACGCACAGGTCTTCACTGCCGACGGCTCGAAGGTGCTGGCTGCCGCCAACACCACCCAGGCCGACGTCAAGGATGGCCTGAAGAGCGGCAAGAACGCCGAAGCCGCCGCCAAGGTGGGTCGCATCGTTGCCGAGCGCGCCAAGGCCGCTGGTATCGAGAAGGTTGCCTTCGACCGTTCGGGTTACCGTTACCACGGCCGCATCAAGGCCCTGGCTGACGCTGCCCGCGAAGCCGGCCTGCAGTTCTAAGGGACAAGGAAAGGAGCCTCCGGGCTCCTTTCCGCCTGCTCGCCGGCCAGAGGGTGGCCGGACGCTGTCGTTCTTCTGCAACGACATGACGGAACAACGCACCACTTCACAACCATAAGCGGCCCTGAGCCGTACATACCCAATCAACCAAGGAATAGAAATGGCAGAAGAACGTCAGCAGCGGGGTCGCGATCGCGACCGTAACCGCGAAGAGAAAGTCGACGACGGCATGATCGAGAAGCTGGTCGCGGTCAACCGCGTCAGCAAGACCGTCAAGGGCGGTCGCCAGTTCACCTTCACCGCACTGACCGTGGTCGGCGATGGCGAAGGCAAGGTCGGTTTCGGTTATGGCAAGGCGCGCGAAGTGCCGGTCGCCATCCAGAAGTCGATGGAACAGGCTCGCAAGAACCAGGTCACCGTCGATCTGAACAACGGCACCCTGTGGCACACGGTCAAGGACGGTCACGGCGCAGCCCGTGTGTTCATGCAGCCGGCCTCGGAAGGTACCGGTGTGATCGCCGGCGGCGCCATGCGTGCCGTCCTGGAAGCAGTCGGCGTGAAGAACGTGCTGGCCAAGGCCACCGGTTCGCGCAACCCGATCAACCTGGTGCGTGCCACCGTGAAGGGCCTGGCTGCCACGCAGTCGCCGGCCCGCATCGCGGCCAAGCGCGGCAAGAAGGTAGAGGATCTGAACCATGGCTAATGAAACCGGCAAGACCGTCAAGGTGCGCCTGGTGCGCGGCCTTCGTGGTTCCCAGTCGCTGCACCGCCTGTCGGTCCGCGCCCTGGGCCTGAGCAAGCTCAACGATGTGCGTGAACTGAAGGACAGCCCGCAGGTTCGCGGCCTGATCAACAAGGTTCACTACCTCGTCAAGGTTGAGGAATAATCCAATGACCATGCATCTGAATGACCTGAGCCCGGCACCGGGCGCCCGTACCGCACGCACCCGCGTCGGTCGTGGCATCGGCTCCGGCCTGGGCAAGACCTGCGGCCGCGGCCACAAGGGTTCGTTCGCCCGCAAGGGTGGCGGCAAGATCAAGGCCGGCTTCGAAGGCGGCCAGACCCCCATGCAGCGTCGTCTGCCGAAGATCGGCTTCAATTCGCCGATCGCCAAGGACACCGCTGAAGTGCTGCTGTACCAGCTGGACAAGCTGCCGGCCGGCGAAATCACCTTCGCCATCCTGCGTGAAGCCAAGCTGGTCCCGAGCATTGCCAAGCGGGCCAAGATCGTCGTCAAGGGCGAACTGACCAAGGCGTACACCCTGAAGGGCATCGTTGCCACGGCTGGTGCCAAGGCTGCGATCGAAGCTGCCGGCGGCAGCGTAACGGAGTAATAGCATCATGGCGCAAGCTGGCATCGGTAACCTCGCGGGTGGAATGGGCAAGTTCACTGAACTTCGCCAACGTCTGCTGTTCGTGGTCGGGGCTTTGATCGTCTATCGGATCGGCTGCTATGTGCCGGTCCCGGGCGTCAATCCCGATGCCATGCTTGCCATGATGGAACAGCAGGGCGGCGGCATCGTGGACATGTTCAACATGTTCTCGGGCGGCGCCCTGCACCGTTTCTCGATCTTCGCGCTGAACGTCATGCCGTACATTTCGGCATCGATCGTGATGCAGCTGGCGGTCCACATCTTCCCGGCGCTGAAGGCGCTGCAGAAGGAAGGTGAATCCGGACGCCGCAAGATCACCCAGTATTCCCGCATCGGCGCCGTGTTGCTGGCGGTGGTGCAGGGCGGCAGCATCGCGCTGGCGCTGCAGAACCAGGTCTCGCCCGGTGGCGCAGCCGTGGTGTATGCGCCGGGCATGGGCTTCGTGCTCACGGCCATCATCGCGCTGACCGCCGGTACGATCTTCCTGATGTGGGTCGGCGAGCAGGTCACCGAGCGCGGTATCGGCAACGGTGTGTCGCTGATCATCTTCGCCGGCATCGTCGCCGGTCTGCCGGGCGCGATCATCCACACCTTCGACGCCTACCGTGACGGCAACATCCAGTTCATCCAGCTGCTGCTGATCGCGCTGGTGGTGCTGGCCTTCACCTTCTTCGTGGTGTTCGTCGAGCGCGGCCAGCGCCGCATCACGGTGAATTACGCGCGTCGCCAGGGTGGCCGCAACGCGTACATGAACCAGACCTCGTTCCTGCCGCTGAAGCTCAACATGGCCGGCGTGATCCCCGCGATCTTCGCCTCCAGCCTGCTGGCCTTCCCGGCAACGCTGGCGATGTGGTCCGGCCAGGCCGCCAACCAGAGCACCACCGGCCAGTGGCTGCAGAAGATCGCCAATGCGCTGGGCCCGGGCGAACCGCTGCACATGATCGTGTTCGCTGGCCTGATCACCGGTTTCGCGTTCTTCTATACCGCGCTGGTGTTCAACTCGCAGGAAACCGCCGACAACCTGAAGAAGTCGGGCGCGCTGATCCCGGGCATCCGTCCGGGCAAGGCGACCGCTGATTACATCGATGGCGTGCTGACCCGCCTGACCGCAGCCGGTTCGGCCTACCTGGTGATCGTCTGCCTGCTGCCGGAACTGATGCGCACGCAGCTGAATGCTTCGTTCTACTTCGGCGGCACCTCGCTGCTTATCGTGGTGGTGGTGGTGATGGACTTCATCGCCCAGGTGCAGGCGCACCTGATGTCGCACCAGTACGAGAGCCTGCTGAAGAAGGCAAACCTGAAGGGCGGCAACCGCGGCGGTTTTGCGCGCGGCTGATCTCCCTGTTACACTATCGTCTTCCTGATGTGATGGTCCTCCGCTTCGCGGACCCGGCTATCCAAAGAAGGGCGGCCCCCGCAGCGGTTCCGGGTGGGGGTGAGATCTGGTGGTCCTGCGCAGGAGTAGCGCGGGCGGCCACGGCAGCAGTCCCCCGGGATTGCCGCCGCGACCAACCTGATCCGGCGCCGGAGCCTGGGCACACTCCCCGGGCCAAGGTTCATGAAGCCTTCGTGGTTTCACGGACTTTCCAGTAAACCGGAACCTGTTCGTTTGTTGGTTAACATTTTTGATCCATCCTGCCGGATTTGCGCGCCTTCATGGTGCGCTGTCGGCCATCACTCAGCTGGAGAACCGCGTCATGGCGCGTATTGCAGGCGTCAACCTGCCAGCCCAGAAGCATGTCTGGGTCGGGTTGCAAAGCATTTACGGCATCGGCCGTACCCGTTCGAAGAAGGTCTGCGAAGTCGCAGGCGTTGCTTCGACCACCAAGATCCGCGATCTGTCGGAGCCGGAAATCGAGCGTCTGCGTTCGGAAGTCGGCAAGTACATCGTTGAAGGTGATCTGCGCCGTGAAATCGGCATCGCGATCAAGCGCCTGATGGACCTGGGCTGCTACCGCGGTCTGCGTCATCGTCGCGGTCTCCCGCTGCGTGGCCAGCGTACCCGTACCAACGCCCGCACCCGCAAGGGTCCGCGCAAGGCGATCAGGAAGTAAGGGACACATAAATGGCTAAGCCCGCTGCTAAGACCAAGAAGAAGATCAAGCGCGTCATCACTGATGGCGTTGCCCACGTCCACGCTTCTTTCAACAACACCATCGTGACCATCACCGACCGCCAGGGTAATGCCCTGTCGTGGGCGACCTCCGGTGGCGCCGGCTTCCGCGGTTCGCGCAAGTCGACCCCGTTCGCTGCCCAGGTTGCCGCCGAAAAGGCCGGCCGTGCTGCGCTCGACTACGGCGTGAAGTCGCTGGAAGTCCGCATCAAGGGCCCGGGTCCGGGTCGTGAGTCCGCCGTTCGTTCGCTGAACAACGTCGGTTACAAGATCACCAACATCATCGACGTGACGCCAATCCCGCACAACGGGTGCCGTCCGCCGAAGAAGCGTCGCGTCTAAGGGAGCGATAAGAAATGGCTCGTTATATCGGTCCTACCTGTAAGCTCGCCCGCCGCGAAGGCGCCGACCTTTCCCTCAAGAGCCCGGCGCGTGCGCTGGACTCCAAGTGCAAGCTGGAGCAGAAGCCCGGCCAGCACGGCGCCACTGCCCGCAAGGGCAAGCTGTCCGACTACGCCACCCAGCTGCGTGAAAAGCAGAAGGTCAAGCGTATCTACGGCCTGCTGGAGCGTCAGTTCCGCAACTACTACAAGAAGGCCTCGACCAAGAAGGGCAACACCGGCGAGAACCTGCTGCAGCTGCTGGAAACCCGTCTGGACAACGTCGTCTATCGCATGGGCTTCGCTGTGACCCGTCCGGCTGCGCGTCAGCTGGTCTCGCACCGCGGTGTCACCGTCAACGGCAAGTCGGTCAACCTGGCTTCGTACCAGATCAAGGCCGGCGACGCGGTTGCACTGTCCGAAAAGGCTGCCAAGCAGCTGCGCGTTCAGGAAGCCCTGACCGTTTCGGCCACGCACGACATGCGTCCGTCGTGGATTGAAGTGGATTCCGGCAAGTTCGCCGGCGTCTTCAAGGCGGTTCCGGATCGTTCGGACCTGCCTGCAGACATCAATGAAGCGCTGATCGTCGAGCTGTATTCGAAGTAATTCACATTGGAGAGCCCCCGGCGACGGCCGGGGGTTCACTAGGAGAACCCGCAACATGACGGTT
>NZ_JBJDOQ010000032.1:9690-10123 GCF_044901215.1 Stenotrophomonas sp. NPDC078853
CCGACACACGCGCCAAGGTCGTTATCGAACCCTTGGAGCGTGGTTATGGGCACACGCTGGGCAACGCCCTGCGTCGCGTCCTGCTGTCGTCCATCCCGGGCTTCGCGATCACGGAAGTCGAAATCGACGGCGTGTTGCATGAGTACACCACGGTCGAAGGTCTGCAGGAGGACGTGCTTGAAGTCCTGCTCAACCTGAAGGACGTGGCCATCCGTATGCATACCGGCGACAGCGCCACCCTGTCCCTGTCCAAGCAGGGTCCGGGCGTCGTTACCGCTGCCGACATCAAGGTCGATCACAACGTGGAGGTCCTCAACGGCGACCACGTGATCTGCAACCTGACCAAGGATACGGCAGTCAACATGCGTCTGAAGATCGAACGTGGTTTCGGCTACCAGCCGGCTGCCGCGCGTCGTCGTCCGGACGAAGAAAC
>NZ_JBJDOQ010000033.1:0-8328 GCF_044901215.1 Stenotrophomonas sp. NPDC078853
GGGTGGCTGTGCAGGACCGTCTTTTCGCATGGATGCGAAAAGCGAGCCTCCATGGACGGATTCACGGCGTGTCCTGCACAGCCACCCCGCCCCACCAAACCCTCAGCCCTGCAGCTGTTGCCGTTGCTGTTGCCGTTGCCGTCGGCTTCGAAGCCGCGCACACGCGCAGAAAACTTCACCCGCCCTAGACCGGTCGATGAATAGGCTGGCGCTCCCTGAAACCCTGATCCTGGAGCGCGCCATGAAGATCCGCACCCTGACCACGTCCCTCTTGGCCTCCGCGCTGGTTCTCGGCCTGGCCGCCTGCAAGGGCCCCGAAGCCGAACAGGCGCGACAGGATGCCGCCCAGGCCGCCGACAGCGCCGGCGTCGCCGCACGTGATGCCGTCGATCGCGCCGCCGCCGCGACCCGCGATGCCACCGATGACGCCGCCGCCGCCTCCCGCGAAGCCGCCGCCGATACCCAGCAGGCACTGGACCGCGCAGCGGATTCGACCGCCGCCGCGGCAGCTGAAGCCAAGGTTGCCGCCAAGGATGCAGCCGCCAATGCCAGCGAAGCCACCGCCACCGCAGCGCAGAACGTGGCCGACAAGGCCCGCGACGTGGCCGACGACGCCAAGGACAACGCCGACCACAGCCAGCACTGATCGGTCCCACTTCCAATTGGCGGGCGCCGGCGCAGGCCGGCGCCTTTCTTTTTGCCCCGGCTCAGGGCAGCGCGCGTGCCAGCATCGCCGCGCTGTCGATCCCCAGCGGCAACGTGCCGAAGGCCAGGCCGTGTTCACCGCCCAGCCGGCTGCGCACGAACGTGGCCGCCAACGGACTGCCTGCACGCAGCAGGATCGAGCCCTGCAGCAGCAGCGCCAGCCGCTCGCAGTACACACGCGCCAGCGCCGGCTCCGGTGGCAGCGCGTTCCACCAGCGCGACATGGCCTCGTCGAAGGTCGCATCCAGTCCACTGCCGGCCAGCAGTTCCTCATGCAGTGCCTGCAACGCCGGCGGCTCGCGCTGCAGCGCACGCAGCACGTCCAGGCACTGGATGTTGCCGCTGCCTTCCCATATCGAATTGAGCGGCGCCTGGCGGTACAGCCGCGGCAGCATCGACTCTTCCACGTAGCCCGCTCCGCCCAGGCATTCCTGCGCCTCATTGACGAACGCCGCCGCGCGCTTGCATATCCAGTACTTGCCCAGCGCGGTGCCGACCCGTGCCAACAGGGCCTGGCGCGGGTCGCGCGCGGCGCGGTCCACCGCCGCCGCCACATGCAGGGCCAGCGCGGTCGCCGCTTCGGATTCCAGTGCCAGGTCGGCCAACACGTTGGCCATCAGCGGGTGGTCACACAGGCGTTGTCCAAAGGTGTGCCGATGACGCGCGTGGTGCAGCGCCTGCGCCAGCGCCATGCGCATTTCCGCGGCAGCGCCGAGCATGCAGTCCAGCCGGGTCATCATCACCATGTGGATGATGGTTGCCACGCCGCGCCCTTCCTCGCCCACCCGCCAAGCCTGGGCGCCGGTGAATTCCACCTCGCTGGAGGCGTTGGACCAGTCGCCAAGCTTGTCCTTCAACCGCATCAACTGGAAAGCGTTGCGGTTGCCATCGGCCAGCCGCCGCGGCATCAGCAGGCAGGTCAGGCCTGCCGGCGCCTGTGCCAGCACCAGGAAGCCGTCGGACATCGGTGCGGAGAAGAACCACTTGTGCCCGACCAACCGATAGCTGCCATCCGCGCCGGGCTCGGCGACGGTGGCATTGGCGCGGACATCCGATCCGCCCTGCTTCTCGGTCATGCCCATGCCCAGGGTGATGCCGACCTTGTCGGCGATCGGCACATCGCGCGGGTCGTACACCGGCGCGGCCGCCTTGCGTGCCCACTCCGACAGCACCGGATGGTCGGCCAGCACCGCCACCGCAGCGTGGGTCATGGTCAGCGGGCAGCTGGTCCCGGCTTCGGCCTGGTGGTGCAGGTAACTCAGCGCGGCGCGCGCCACGTGCGCACCGGGCTGCGGCTCATGCCAGGACAACCCGGCCACGCCGTGTTCCTTGGCCGTGTGCAGCAACTGGTGGTACGCCGGATGAAACTCGACGGTGTCGATGCGGTGGCCTTGCGCATCGTGGGTGCGCAGGCGCGGTCGATCGCGGTTGGCATCGAAGCCGAGCCCGTACAGCGCATCGCCGGCGAGCCGTCCGTACGCTGCCAGGCGACCAGCGAAGGAGGAGGCCCCGCCCCGGTCCACCGCTTCCACCAGCGCCGCATCATCGGCCCACAGGTGGCGCCCGGCGAACGCGGGCGGCTGGTTCTGCACGAGGTGGGTCTGGAACGGTGCTGCTTGGTCGCGCATGGTGGAACGCCTCCCTGGCCGCATGGCCTTTGATTCTGCCCCAGCGCGGGAGCGGCTGCTGTTCAGGCGGATTCTCACCTCCTGCACGAATGGCCCGGCACAGTGATGGCATGAGCAGACGCGACGATCTGGTGGTGCTGCGTCCGGAAGGACTGTACTGCCCCGCTGGCGATTTCCACATCGATCCATGGCGCCCGGTAGCGCGCGCGGTGATCACCCATGGTCACGGCGACCATGCCCGCGGCGGCATGCAGGAATACCACTGCAGCCCGTCCAGCGAGGCCATCCTGCGCTGGCGGCTGGGCGACGTACGCATCCACACCCACCGCTGGGGCGTGCCGTTCCGGATGGGCGGCGTGGAGGTCTCGCTGCATTCGGCCGGCCACGTGCTGGGCTCGGCACAGGTGCGCATCGACGACGGCGAGCAGGTCTGGGTGGCCTCCGGTGACTACAAGCGCCAGCCAGATCCCACCTGCGATCCGTTCGAAGTGGTGCCCTGCGATACGTTCATCACCGAAGCCACCTTCGCCTCGCCGATCTACCGCTGGCCGGATACCTCCGAGGTGGCCGCCGACATCGTCGCCTGGCGCCGCGAATGTGGCGAACGGGGCGAAGCGGCGATCCTGCTCTGCTATGCCTTGGGCAAGGCGCAGCGGGTGCTTGCCGAACTGCTGCCGCTGGACGACCAGCCGGCCTGGCTGCATGGGGCGATCGACAACGGCGTGCAGGTCTATCGCCAGGCCGGCATCCCGATGCTGGCCACCCAGGCGGTGGCCGAACAGGGTCGCCAGCCCGATTCGGCCGGCCGCCTGGTGTTGGCCCCGCCTTCGGCTGCGGGAACGCCGTGGGTGCGCCGCTTCGGCCGCCACCAGCTCGGGTTTGCCTCCGGCTGGATGCACCTGCGCGGCAACCGCCGCCGTCGCAACGTCGACCGCGGCTTCGTGGTGTCCGACCATGCCGACTGGCCGGCGCTGCTGCAGACCATCGCGCAGACCGGCGCCACCCGGATCATCGCCACCCACGGCAATACCGATGCATTGATCCGCTACCTGCGCGAAAACGGCACCGCCGCCGAAGCCTTCCGCACCGACTACGGGAGCGAGGAATGAAGGCCTTCGCCGATCTGTACCAGCGCCTGGACCGCAGCACCGCCACCGGCGACAAACGCGCCGCGCTGGTCGACTACTTCCGCCACGCGCCAGCGCACGACGCCGCTTGGGCGTTGTACCTGCTGAGCGGCGGCAAGGTCGGCGGTGCCCGTCGCAAGATCGCCGGCAGCGGTGAACTGCGCGCCTGGCTGGTGGACGAATCCGGCCTGCCGGCATGGCTGGTCGAAGACAGCTACGAGCAGGTCGGCGACCTGGCCGAAACGCTGACCCTGCTGGTGGATGAGCCGCGCCAGCCAGCGCCGGATCGCCCCTTGGTGGACTGGATCGAGACCCATCTGCTGGCCGTGGCCAACCAGGACGAATCAGTCCGCCGCGCCGCAGTGGAAACCGGCTGGCGCACGCTGCCTGCGCCGCAGCGGCTGGTGTTCAACAAACTGCTGACCGGCGCGTTGCGGGTCGGCGTATCGCAGCGTCTGGTGCAACAGGCGCTGGCCGAACTGTCCGGGCTGGATATCGCCCGCATCGCCCAGCGCATGCTCGGCGACTGGGTGCCCTCGCCCACGCTGCTGGCAACGCTGTTGACGCACGAAGAACTGCCGCTGGACCGCCAGCAGCCCTACCCCTTCTTCCTCGCATCGCCACTGGAAGCGGACGTGCAGACGCTGGGTCCGGTCGCCGACTGGCTGCTGGAATGGAAGTGGGATGGCATCCGCCTGCAGCTGCTGCGCCGGCAGGGTGAAGTCGCGCTGTGGTCACGCGGCGAAGAGCGGCTGGACGGGCGTTTTCCGGAAATCGAACAGGCCGCCGCCGCACTCCCCGATGGCTGCGTGATCGACGGTGAGCTACTGGCCTGGGATGCGCAGGAGGATCTGCCGCGTGCCTTCACCGCCCTGCAGACGCGCATCCAGCGGCGCAAGCCGGGGCCGGCGACGCTGCGCAGCACGCCGGTCCGTGTGCTCGCCTACGATCTGCTGGAAGAAGGCGGCGAAGACCTGCGCAACGTGCCGTTGCAGCAGCGCCGGCAACGCCTGGCTGCGCTGCTCGGCGCGCTGGATGATCCCCGCCTGCAGCTGTCCCCGCAGGTCCATGCCGAGGACTGGCAGCACGCGGCCACCCTGCGTGAAAAAGCCCGCGTGCGCGGCGTGGAAGGCCTGATGCTCAAGCGTGCCGATTCGGTCTACCAGGCCGGTCGCCGCCGTGGTGACTGGTGGAAGTGGAAGGTGGATCCGCTGACCATCGATGCGGTGCTGCTGTACGCGCAGGCGGGCCATGGGCGGCGCAGCACGCTGTACACCGATTACACCTTCGGGGTCTGGAAGGGTGAGGAACTGGTGCCGGTCGCCAAGGCCTACTCCGGCCTGGACGACAAGGAAATCCTCGCGCTGGATCGCTGGATCCGCGCCAACACGCGCGAACGCTTCGGCCCGGTGCGCAGCGTGCGTGCCGAACAGGTGTTCGAGCTGGGCTTCGAAGCGGTCAATGTCAGCAAGCGGCACAAGTCCGGCATCGCCGTGCGCTTCCCGCGCATCCTGCGCTGGCGCCAGGACAAGCCCGCCGCCGAAGCCGACCATCTCCAACAGCTGCAGGCCCTTGCGCGATGACCGCAGCAGAGGCGCTCAAGCGCCTGCAGGGGTTCTTCGCCGAGCGCGGCTGGCGGCCGCTGCCGTTCCAGCGCACGATGTGGCGGCACTACCTGGCCGGTCAGTCCGGCCTGCTGCACACGCCCACCGGCAGCGGCAAGACCCTGGCGATGTTCGGCGGTCCGTTGCTGCAGGCGCTGGTCGATCCGCCGCCCGCGCCGGCCCGTCGCAGCGCTGTGCGGCCATTGCAGGTGCTTTGGGTGACCCCCCTGCGTGCGCTGGCCACGGACACCGCACGCGCACTGCAGGCGCCGTTGAAGGCCATTGGGCTGGACTGGCAGGTGGGCCTGCGCAGCGGCGATGCCAGCAGCCGCGACAAACGCCTCGCCCGCGAAGGCCGGTTGGACGTACTGGTCACCACCCCGGAATCGCTGGCGCTGCTGCTGAGCTACCCCGATACGCTGGCGCGCATGCGCCAGCTGCGCTGCGTGGTGGTGGACGAATGGCATGAACTGCTGGGCAGCAAGCGCGGCGTGCTGCTGCAGCTCAACCTGGCCCTGCTGCGCGACACCGCACCGGCGATGCAGCTGTGGGGCCTGTCGGCCACGCTGGGCAACCTGCCGCATGCCCGCGAGGTGCTGCTGCCTGATCGTCCGGATGCAGTAACCGTGGAGGGGGCCAGGCCGCGCCCAGTCCGTGTGCGCAGCCTGCTGCCCGAGCCGGGCGAGCGCTTCCCGTGGGCCGGCCACCTGGGACTGGGGCAGCTGCCGCGCGTGCTGCAGGCGCTGATGGGCGCCCGCAGCAGCCTGCTGTTCACCAATACCCGCGCGCAGGCCGAACTCTGGCACCAGGCGCTGGCTGCGGTGTGGCCCGAAGACAGCGCCACCCTGGCGCTGCACCATGGCTCGCTGGATCCCGCATTACGCCAGCAGGTGGAGGACGGACTACGCGCTGGCGCCCTGCGCTGCGTGGTCGCCACCTCCAGCCTGGACCTGGGCGTGGATTTCCCCGAAGTGGAACAGGTGCTGCAGCTGGGCAGCCCGAAGGGCGTGGCACGGCTGCGGCAGCGCGCCGGACGCGCGCGGCATCGCCCCGGCGCCAGTGGCGAAATCCTCTGCGTGCCCAGCCATGCACTGGAGCTGGCCGAGTATGCTGCCGCGCGCCGCGCCCTCGCCGCGGGCGTGGTCGAGGCACGGCGGCCACTTCGGCTGTCGCTGGACGTGCTGGCCCAGCACTGCATCAGCCGCGCGCTGGCCGGTGGCTTCGAAGCGGGCGCGCTGCTCGCCCAGGTCCGCCGCACGCATGCCTTCGCGCAACTCAGCGACGCGCAGTGGCAGGACGTGCTGTTGTTCATCGTGCAGGGCGGGCGGGCGCTGGCGCAGTACCCCGATTTCCACAAGGCGGTGCAGGACGAAGATGGCATCTACCGCGTGCACGACCGCCGCCAGGCACTGCGCCACCGCCTTTCCATCGGCACCATCAGCAGCGACGGCAGCGTGCGCGTGCAGTTCCTGCGTAGCGGCAGCCTGGGCGCGGTGGAAGAGCAGTTTGCCGGCCGCCTGCGCCGTGGTGATCGCTTCCAGTTCGCCGGCCGCCTGCTCGAACTGGTACAGCTGAAGGACATGACCGCCTACGTGCGCGTGGCGCGCGGTGGGGAAGGCGTGGTGCCGCGCTGGCAGGGCGGCCAGCTGGCGTTGTCGCCGTCGCTGGGGCGCGAACTGGAAGCGGTGCTGGGCGGCGCCGACGACAGCCCGGAATCGCGCTGGCTGGCACCCCTGCTGGCCCTGCAGGACACCCTGTCGGCGCGGCCTGCACCGGGTCACCTGCTGGTGGAAGAGGTGCGTCGTCGCGAAGGCCAGTTCCTGTTCGTGTACCCGTTCGCCGGCCGCCACGTGCATGAAGCGCTTGCGGCGCTGCTGGCGCTGCGCTGCACGCGGCTGCAGCGCAACAGCATCGGCTATGCGGTGAACGACCACGGGCTGGTGCTGGCGCCGGCGCTGCCCGTCGAACTGGATGCGACGCAGTGGGCCGGACTGCTGGACCCTGGCGCGCTGCTTGATGACCTGCGTGCGGCGGTCAACCTGGGGGAGCTGGCACGCCGCCAGTTCCGCGGCATCGCGCGGGTGTCGGGCCTGCTGGTACCCAGCCTGCCCGGCGGCATGCCGCGTTCCCTGCGCCAGCTGCAGGCCTCCGCCGGCCTGCTGTACGACGTGCTGCGCGAACACGATCCGGAACACATGCTGCTGCAGCTGGCCGAACGCGAAGTACTGCATGACAGTCTGGACGTGGACGGACTGCGCGAGGCGCTGCAGCGGATGCTGGGCCGGGCGCTGTCGCTGCAGGCGCCGCGCTCGCTGACGCCGCTGGGCTTCCCGCTGTGGGCCGAACGGCTGCGCGGCCAGCTGAGCAACGAAGACTGGCGCACGCGCGTGCTGCGTGCTGCGCAACAACTGGAAAAGCGCAATGCCCGATGACCTTGTCCTGCGGCTGGCCGGCGAAGAGGTGATCCTGCTCGGCGAGCGCGCTCTGCGGATACCGCGACTGCACGCGCTGCTGATCGCCGACCTGCACCTGGGCAAGGCGGACATCTTCCGCCGCGCCGGCATCGCGCTGCCGGTGGGCGGCACCGCCGCCGACCTGCAGCGGCTGCAGCAGCTGGTTGAACGTACCGCCTGCGAGCAGCTGTGGATCCTGGGCGATGTGCTGCACGGCCCGCTGCATCGCGCGCCGTGGTACAGCCACTGGCTGGCATGGCGCGAGCAGTTGCCCCGGCTTGCGGTCCACGTGGTGCGTGGCAACCACGACCGCGCGCTGTCCGAAGCCGCCCTGCAGGTGCAGGTGCACGAGGAGCAGGCCGCACTGGGTCCGTTCCTGCTGCGCCACGAACCGGAGCCGGATGCGCAGGCCCACGTGATTGGTGGCCACCTGCATCCGCTGGCCGCGCTGCCGGGGTTGCCGCGTCGGTTGCCGGCCTTCTGGCTGCGCGATCGGGTGACGGTGCTGCCGGCGTTCTCGCAGTTCACGGCGGGGGTGGCGCCGGTGTTGGCGGCCGGCGAGCGGTTGGTCGCATGCGTGGACGCTGCGGCGGTGCTGTTGCCTTCGCGGTAGGTGGGTCGAACGGGTGGGACCCCCTCGCGGGTGGCTTCTAGAGCTGCATCTGGGGTTGGGCCGGGCGGTGGGGCTGTGCGGGGGACGGCAAATGCCGCATCCATGCGGGCCTCGTTTCGCGCCATCCATGGCGCGGGTACACGTCATCGCATTCGCGCTGCCGCTCCCACGCTTTGCTGCGCAAACCGCGGGCCCCGT
>NZ_JBJDOQ010000034.1:0-2952 GCF_044901215.1 Stenotrophomonas sp. NPDC078853
AACATAATATACAAACTGCCGTGGTCAGCCGTTGCAAGTGATTGAATTGAAACGGGATTAGCCCTTGCTGCGCCAGGTGCCAGCGACACTGCCAGAACTAGCGCCCCGATCACCGTAGTGACCGGGGACAGTCTGTCCCACAGTGCACCAAACATCTTCTTTTCTATCCGCGTCGTGGCTTGCTCGGTCTTTACCAGCGCCCATATCCCGGGGTCTGCCTGAGCCATTTCTATCAGCCTTAGCAGCTGTTCGTCGTTGATCTTGCCGCCATGTCGCCATTTGGAGACCGCGCTGCGGGTCACCTTCATTTTTTCCGCCAAGCAATTATCCGAGTCGCGCTCGCACGTCTTGCGCGCCTTGTCAAGCAATTTATTTAGCGTTTCCATTTGTCTTGCCAGTTGACAGTGGTGTCCACTCTGAGGATACACTCCGCCCCGTGTTTCCTGCGAGGAAATATCCCGGCAGCCGGTTCCCAAGGCCGCTGCCGGGAACTTGGGAACCTTGGGGCATGGGGATGCACATGGACGCAACGATTCTGGCAGCGCTTGCAGGCGCAGCCCTCGCCATCTCGGTAGGGCTGGCAAAGCTCTTTACGTGGATCTACGACCAGCGCCAGGCCGCAGCCGTGCGCTCCATGCGCCAGCGCGCCATGGTCGCCCAGGCATTCGCCGAGGTGCGCCGTGGTTGAGTGCTTGCAGGTCAGTGAAGCGGGTGCAGTGGCAGTCCTGTTCTTTGTCGTTGGTGGCGCATTCGGCGCGGGCTTCTTGCTCGGGGTTGAGTACGTCTGGGTGGCCGTTCGGCGGGCTCTTGACCGTCGGAAGGGAGCTAACTAATGCACCTGCTCGAATTCGTGCTGTGGATGGCGCTGGCTCTGTTGTCGTCCATCGCCGTGTACGTCATGAGCGGTTGCTCCCTTCATTGGGTCACCGCGTGGGTCGGCGGTTTGACCATCGTCTCATTTGTGCGGGCCTTGCGATGAGTGCTGATCAGTCGCGTCTGTTCGCTGCTTGCATGCCCTTCGACGGGTACTTTTCCCCGGTCTCTACCGGTGAAAAGGTGCGGAGTGGGGGAGGGGAGGTTGGCCCGGGGAGTAACACGGGCCAAAAGGGTCAGCAAACCGCGATAGTGGACTACCTGACCCTTGTGTTGCCCGCCTCTTCGCTTGAAGAGTTTCGTTGCTCCAACATCGATCTTCTGATCTACAAGCTGTTCGGTTTCCGGGGTGAAGTTGTTGCCGGTGCGATCCGGGAAAAGAACTGGAACTTCTACCCCCTGTCGGCGATTTTGAAGGATCGTGACGGCGAGCTGGTTGGCCATATCGGACTCGGTGGCAACAAAGAAACCGTCTGCGTCAGCATCTCCGGCGCAGGCTGCAAGTGGGTCAAGGACTGGCGCGTCACGTATAACGCCGCCGTCCAGTTGAAGGCGCGCATCAGCCGTATCGATTGCGCCCATGACGACTACGAAGGCAAGCGCCTGGACGTGCATGCGCTGCGGGAACGCGCTGCTGCCGGTGACTTCTGCGAGGGTGGTTGCCCTCCGCGCCACCGCTTCATGTCCGACGAAGGCCACGGCACCGGCTCCACGCTGTATGTCGGCGGGAAGGGTCACAAAGAGCTGTGCGTCTACGAGAAGGGCAAGCAGCTGGGCCTGCCGTCGTCTCCGTGGGTGCGTGCTGAGGTGCGCCTGTACGGCAAGCACGTTGAAGTTGCCTTGGAATCGCTGCTGGACCCCGGCGCATATCTGCGCGGCTCCTACAGCGTCATGGCCGAACTGATTCAGGGGGTGTGCACGCGTCTGCGCACGATCCGTAAGCAAGTCGAAGTTTCCGCCGAGGCGATGGTTCTGTGGATGAACCGTCAAGTCGGCCCCGCCCTCAATGTCCTCCGCGATGCGTTCGGTGATAGCTGGTCCGACTTCGCAGAGGAACGCGTGCTCCGGTCAGGCCACCCCGGACGTTTTCGCGGTATCGCCTCAGGTGAGCCACTCGCCAAATATGTGAGAGAAGAACTATGCCGATTTGCCGCGTAAAGTCTGCTGCCGTTGATGAGCAGCGTAATGAAAAGAAGGGAACGATCATGCGTTCCCAGATGGCTGGCCTCGACCTGGGCAACGGCTTTGAACTGCCGTTCCGTATCGGTATCGGCCAGCGCGCCCCGTATCAGGCTGGTGAATACGACATCGATCCGAAGTGCTTCGCCCTCAGTGAGTACGGTGACCTGACGTTGAAGCGCTACGTGGATCTGATTCCGTTGCAGGCCAAGCCTGTTGCGCCGCCGAAGGTCCCCTAATCCATGACGCGGTACGTCTACGAATGCGTGCAGTACAACCAGCAGACTGGCACCTGCGAGCAGGCTGCATTCGTACCGCGCACAGAAATCCCGACGCTCTCCACGGCCGAAGTGTCGGGACTGCTGTCTGCCGTCGCGGTGTGTTACGCCGTGTCCTGGGCATACAAGCAACTAGGCCGAACTATCCGTAACTAATCAAAGGAAATGCAATGGAACTCGACGCAACCGCTGCACTGACCGTACTGGCAACGCTGGCTGGCACCATCGGCCTTATCGGTGCCGCCAAGCTGGCGCCGGCCGCAATCTCGGTCGGTTTCAAGTGGCTGAAGGGCGCGATCTTCGGTTGATCGTAAAGCAGCTGGGGCCGGTCAAACCGGCCCCTTTTTTTATGGGGATTTTGTGATGCTCGGGATATTCGTTTTGTGGGTCGGTGCGTCGATCATCGGCACCCTATTTCAGGATTGACTATGCGCCTGTTGATTGCAATCGCAGTCTTTATTGTTGCCATACTCCTGATGTCCGCAGAGGCCAGAGCGCATACGATAGGATGCCAAGTTGCATCTCAGTGCGATGAGGGGCGTGCGTGGTCTGAGTTGCAGGCTGTGCCCGTGGACCACTGCAAAGCCATCCAAGATCGCGGCGTTCCAAATAGCGTCGTTGT
>NZ_JBJDOQ010000034.1:3046-5841 GCF_044901215.1 Stenotrophomonas sp. NPDC078853
GTCAAGGGCAATCCGGTGATATAGCCCGTGATCAGAGTCACACGACCGTATATGGCGCGTCTTGTTCGGCGCGTGCGCCGGAGATTGGTTGGAAAAGTCAGGGCGGCGGCGGGTCGCAGGTGTGTTACGAGGGCTGTGCGTATAGCAGTGCCCTGGACGCGTCGTCGCCCAATGGTTTCGCATTCGATCCCACTGGTGCTACGTGCAAGAAGGATGAGATGCCCGAACCCGAGCCGTCTGACAACACGGGTGGAGAGGATGGCGGCGGCACCGGTGGTGAGACCGGCGGTGGTGATGGCGATAACGGTGGCGGCGACAACGGTGGCGGCGACAACGGCGGTGACCCGGGCGGTGGTGGCGATGGCGGGAGTGGCGATGGCGATGGTGACGGCGACGGTGATGGTGATGGCGACGGTGGTGGCGACGGTGACGGGGATGGCAGTGGCACGGAACCCGGCACTGATCCCGTCTATCCCGGCGATGTTCCGATGCCGATTGGTGAAGCCGCCATCCCTTCGTCGCCGCTGGGTCAGTGGAGTAGCGGCCTCGGTGGTGGCTCCTGTCCTGCTGCGAAGTCGCTGTCTATTGGCGTGGGTAGCGTATCTACAACCATTGAACTTTCGTTCCAGCCGCTCTGCGATTTTGCTGTGATGATCCGTGGATTGTTGCTGCTGTGCGCGACTATTTCCGCCGCAATTATCGTCTCGGGAGTGCGTAAGTAATGCCTTGGTTAGCAGCGTTCCTAACATCTCTTCTCGGCAATGCCCTGGCACGTGTGTTGACGGGTGCCGGTCTTGGTCTTGCAACGGGCGCGGCACTTCTTCCGTTGGTCAGAACTGCATTGAACCTGATCGTTCAGAAGTTCAACGGCATGGGGGCCGACTTGGCTAATGTCATGTTGCTGTCCGGGGCAGGGGAGGCGATCACCATCATTGGATCGGCCATCGTCACGCGCGTGGTGATCGACGCGGGCAAGGTCGCAGTTCAGAAGGCAGCTACGAAATGATGTATCTGATTTCCGGGCAACCGGGTAACGGCAAGTCGCTCCGCGCGCTCTACATGATGGAGCAGGCGTATCTGGAAAATCAGCAGGCCGTCAAGGAAGGTAAAGCGCAGCCGCGCAGGTTCTACACGAACATGGCAGGCGCTACGTTGGATGAGAATCCCGACGCGTTCCCATGGGTTGAGAAGATCCCTGAGCACAATGATTGGACCAAGCTGCCGGATGGCGCTTACGTGCTGTACGACGAAGCGCACTCGGATGGCAAGACGCCTGGACTTGAGCGCTACGGCTACCTGTTCCCGTCTACGGGTAAGCCGGGTGAGTCCGATGATCCGCGCATCCGCGCGATGTCGACCCATCGCCATCGCGGCGTTGATCTTGTTTTCGTAACGCAGTGGCCGAGCAAGATCCATCATCAGGTCCGCACGTTGATCGGATCGCACACGCACATGAATCGTGCGTTCGGCATGCAGCGTGCCGGTGTGCTCACGTGGTCCCGCGTGCAGTCGGACCCCTACGACGAAAAGATGCGTGAGAAGGCCGAGGAAGAGATATGGGCCTACCCGAAGCACCTGTACAAGCGTTACAAAAGTTCCACCATGCACACCGCCAGCCACAAGTTCAAAGTGCCTGCGCGCGTTTGGCAGGGGCTGTCGGTCTTCGTTTTTCTGGTGCTGGCGTTGTGGGGCATCTATGCCTTCGTCATCAAGCCACAGCAGTACAAGGGCAAAGAGACAATGGAGGGGGAGGGGGCGAAGGCGGGCGGTGTTGCCCTGGCGCCCTTGGGCGCGGGCTCGCCGCCTGCCGCCCCCCGTTCTCGGGAAGAGTATGTGGATCTGCACAAGCCACGTGTCGAGTTCCAGCCATGGTCAGCGCCGGCCTATGATGATCGTCGTCCCGTCGCCAAGCCGGAGCTTTACTGCATGTCGTCCGGCACCGATGTGGATCGCACCTGTTCGTGCATCACCGAGCAAGGCACCAAGTACCGGCTTCCGATGGATATGTGTATTGCCATCGCGCTACAGGGGCCTCAATACAACCCGTATCGGGAGCCTGCGCAGCAGCAGGCCGCTCCCGCGTCCGGTAGCGTGGGTGTGCAGCAGGTTGCCCCCGGTGTCCCTGTGGGCGTTCCTGCGGGCGCGCTGATCGGTGTTGGTGAGCGTGCGATGGGTACGTTCCCCGAATCTACTCAGAACCGGTACGGTGGTGGGTGATTTTCGCGCCCACGTTGGTACACTCCGGCCATGAGCAGATATTTCAGCATCAACTACTGGGTAGCTCGCTGGATGGACCGCGTGTATGCCCGTCAGGGCCGCAACCGGAGTGATTGATGGGGTGCAGGGGCATTGCCCCTGCGCATCACGCCTCACACGCGCTTTCGTGGCTTAGGCCCACGTCGTAGGTGGACTACGTTGGTGGGTTCGGCGTCGGAACCAGCCAACACCCGGTAGACGGGTTTTTCAGTTCTCCCGCGGATCACCGATCGGAGATCCACAACCTCAGCAACCTTGTCCGGCAATGCTTTCCGGCTGGGTCTGCTCGAGCAACGCGCCGCTGCCATCATCTTTCGCCATTCCTGCGCCAGGGCGGCGGTGAGTCCAAGCCATGCCAGATCCTGTGGCTCCAGCTCCCGGCCTTCGGGCGTCACAAGTCGTCCACCTTTGAACGCAAAACCGGCCCATGGGCCGGTTAGGTTGCGATCACGCATACTGCCTCCGGTACAACGGGGGCATACGAGTCTGTCTCATCAGATGAGACAGCCACGTGCGGACCTTCCAGAACATAATATACA
>NZ_JBJDOQ010000035.1:0-3601 GCF_044901215.1 Stenotrophomonas sp. NPDC078853
GGGTATAAACCCTGGCGATGACCTACTCTCGCATGGCTTGAGCCACACTACCATCGGCGCAGCTGCGTTTCACTTCCGAGTTCGGGATGGGATCGGGTGGTTCCACAGCGCTAATTTCACCAGGGAGGCTTTTGGAGTGTCGCCGCAGGACGTGTCTTTGCAGGGAGCGGGCACGGGTGTGCCGGCTTTACAAAGAGACGCGCCTGAGCGCCTGCCTCTCGTTTGGTCTTGTGACGTAGCGTGCACTTGGATCTATCGACATGTCATGTCGGCCAAGGCAACTTGAGGTTATATGGTCAAGCCGCACGGATCATTAGTATCAGTTAGCTCAATACATTGCTGTACTTACACACCTGACCTATCAACCACATAGTCTATATGGTTCCTTCAGGGGGCTTGTGCCCCGGGAGATCTCATCTTGAGGCGCGCTTCCCGCTTAGATGCTTTCAGCGGTTATCGCTTCCGAACATAGCTACCCGGCAATGCCACTGGCGTGACAACCGGAACACCAGAGGTTCGTCCACTCCGGTCCTCTCGTACTAGGAGCAGCCCCTCTCAAATCTCCAACGCCCATGGCAGATAGGGACCGAACTGTCTCACGACGTTCTGAACCCAGCTCGCGTACCACTTTAAATGGCGAACAGCCATACCCTTGGGACCGACTACAGCCCCAGGATGTGATGAGCCGACATCGAGGTGCCAAACACCGCCGTCGATATGAACTCTTGGGCGGTATCAGCCTGTTATCCCCGGAGTACCTTTTATCCGTTGAGCGATGGCCCTTCCATACAGAACCACCGGATCACTAAGTCCTAGTTTCCTACCTGCTTGATCCGTCGATCTTGCAGTCAAGCACGCTTATGCCTTTGCACACAGTGCGCGATGTCCGACCGCGCTGAGCGTACCTTCGAGCTCCTCCGTTACTCTTTAGGAGGAGACCGCCCCAGTCAAACTACCCACCATACACGGTCCCCGATCCAGATTATGGACCTAGGTTAGAACGTCAAGCACGACAGGGTGGTATTTCAAGGTTGGCTCCACTGCAGCTAGCGCCACAGTTTCATAGCCTCCCACCTATCCTACACAGACGAACTCAACGTTCAGTGTAAAGCTATAGTAAAGGTTCACGGGGTCTTTCCGTCTTGCCACGGGAACGCTGCATCTTCACAGCGATTTCAATTTCACTGAGTCTCGGGTGGAGACAGCGCCGCTGTCGTTACGCCATTCGTGCAGGTCGGAACTTACCCGACAAGGAATTTCGCTACCTTAGGACCGTTATAGTTACGGCCGCCGTTTACTGGGGCTTCGATCAAGAGCTTCGCCTTGCGGCTGACCCCATCAATTAACCTTCCAGCACCGGGCAGGCGTCACACCCTATACGTCCACTTTCGTGTTTGCAGAGTGCTGTGTTTTTGATAAACAGTCGCAGCGGCCTGGTTACTGCGACCCTCTTCAGCTATAGCTCGCATGAGCCACCAAAAAGGGTGCACCTTCTCCCGAAGTTACGGTGCCATGTTGCCTAGTTCCTTCACCCGAGTTCTCTCAAGCGCCTGAGAATTCTCATCCTACCCACCTGTGTCGGTTTACGGTACGGTCTGCGTAAGCTGAAGCTTAGGAGCTTTTCCTGGAAGCGTGGTATCAGCGACTTCGCCTTAAAGGCTCGTCTCGGTGCTCGGTCTTAAAGGATCCCGGATTTGCCAAAGATCCAAACCTACCGCCTTTCCCCAGGACAACCAACGCCTGGTACGCCTAACCTTCTCCGTCCCTCCATCGCACTTACGCGAGGTGCAGGAATATTAACCTGCTTCCCATCGACTACGACTTTCGTCCTCGCCTTAGGGGCCGACTCACCCTGCGCCGATTAACGTTGCGCAAGGAAACCTTGGGCTTTCGGCGTGCGGGTTTTTCACCCGCATTATCGTTACTCATGTCAGCATTCGCACTTCCGATACCTCCAGCAGACTTCTCAATCCACCTTCAACGGCTTACGGAACGCTCCTCTACCGCGTACATATAAATATGCACACCCCAAGCTTCGGTTCACTGCTTAGCCCCGTTAAATCTTCCCCGCAGACCGACTCGACCAGTGAGCTATTACGCTTTCTTTAAAGGGTGGCTGCTTCTAAGCCAACCTCCTGGCTGTCTGTGCCTTTCCACATGGTTTTCCACTTAGCAGTGAATTTGGGACCTTAGCTGTGGGTCTGGGTTGTTTCCCTTTTCACGACGGACGTTAGCACCCGCCGTGTGTCTCCCATACAGTCCGTCTCGGTATTCGGAGTTTGCAATGGTTTGGTAAGTCGCGATGACCCCCTAGCCATAACAGTGCTCTACCCCCGAGAGGATACATATGAGGCGCTACCTAAATAGCTTTCGAGGAGAACCAGCTATCTCCGGGTTCGATTAGCTTTTCACTCCTAATCACAGCTCATCCCCGTCTTTTGCAACAGACGTGGGTTCGGGCCTCCAGTACCTGTTACGGCACCTTCACCCTGGCCATGACTAGATCACCCGGTTTCGGGTCTACTGCCCGCGACTATGCGCCCTTATCAGACTCGGTTTCCCTTCGCCTCCCCTATACGGTTAAGCTTGCCACGAACAGTAAGTCGCTGACCCATTATACAAAAGGTACGCAGTCACTCCTTGCGGAGCTCCTACTGCTTGTACGCACACGGTTTCAGGATCTATTTCACTCCCCTCTCCGGGGTTCTTTTCGCCTTTCCCTCACGGTACTGGTTCACTATCGGTCGGTCAGTAGTATTTAGCCTTGGAGGATGGTCCCCCCATGTTCAGACAGGGTTTCACGTGCCCCGCCCTACTCGTCTTCACTGAAATGGCCCTTTCAGATACAGGGCTATCACCTTCTATGGCCAGTCTTTCCAGACTGTTTTCCTAGAACCAAATCAGCTTAAGGGCTAGTCCGCGTTCGCTCGTCGCTACTTACGGAATCTCGGTTGATTTCTTTTCCTCTGGTTACTTAGATATTTCAGTTCACCAGGTTCGCTTCCAGCAGCTATGTATTCACTGCAGGATACCCGCAAGCGGGTGGGTTTCCCCATTCGGACATTACCGGATCAAAGCTTGTTGCCAGCTCCCCGATACTTTTCGCAGGCTGCCACGTCCTTCATCGCCTCTGACCGCCAAGGCATCCACCGTGTGCGCTTATTCGCTTGACCATATAACCGCAAGTTGCCTTGGGTTACATATATGACCTGGGGGTACAAAGCCCAGATACGAAATATAACGACTCAATTAATAAGAAGACATTCAAGTCTTCCGCCTTAGCCTCACGACACGTCAAGATAGATATCTCAAACGCTCGCTACGTCACAAGTTTTAAAAGAACATGTACCGGCCACAGTGCCGATCCATATAAATTAGTAAGTATGCTTTGTCATTCAGAGAGTGGTGGGTCTGGGTAGACTCGAACTACCGACCTCACCCTTATCAGGGGTGCGCTCTAACCACCTGAGCTACAGACCCAAATGTCTTGATTCAAACCAAGGTGGTGGAGCCTGTCGGGATCGAACCGACGACCCCCTGCTTGCAAAGCAGGTGCTCTCCCAGCTGAGCTAAGGCCCCGAAAAGGGACACCTCAAACCGG
>NZ_JBJDOQ010000036.1:0-5455 GCF_044901215.1 Stenotrophomonas sp. NPDC078853
GATCTCGATGGAAACCCAGATCGTCGACGACTAGGATTACCATATTTTAGACTTAATCGAGGACACCAACGTTGAGTCCCCGATCGAGAAAACCACAAACATCAACTTGTCTGAAACCGTGCGCGACGTGCTGGCCGGCCTCACCCCGAGGGAAGCCAAGGTGCTGCGCATGCGCTTCGGCATCGACATGAACACCGATCACACGCTGGAAGAAGTCGGCAAGCAGTTCGACGTCACCCGCGAGCGCATCCGCCAGATCGAAGCGAAGGCGCTGCGCAAGCTGCGTCACCCGAGCCGTTCCGAGCAGCTGCGCAGCTTCCTGGATATCGACTGATCCCTGTCGGTGCCTGAAGCGTTCTGAAGAACCCCGCTCCGGCGGGGTTTTTTCGTTGGTTATGAAGGAGTTTTTACGTAACAGTAACGTTGATAAGGCACTGTTTTTAAAAGGATCAAACGAAACAATGTCGAATTTTTCGTAACATGTTCCGTAACATGGACTGCCGTATCAGGCCCCTGGGTTCCAGCGGATCCTTGATGTGTATGACCGTATTCAGGTTGTTCAGCTGTTCCACATGAATTTGCCAAAAACGTGTGCTCTACGTCACAGATCAGGGGTTAATCTGCACATGCCATCCATGACGGATGCAGTCCACAGGGGGACTTCAATGTTGGCTCGCTTCACCGGTGACGAAGGTCGCCGCAATCTGCTGTACACGCTGTCCGAGCAGAAACTGGTACGCGGCGACAAGGCGCTCGCCGAAGCACTCGCCAGCAGCGTGACCTTGTTGGAGGCACAGACCGGTGCCGCCGTCATTCACCAGGGTGGAGTGGACAATGACGTCTACTTCATCGTGACCGGATCCTTCGACGTGTTCGTCAATGGCAAGCGCGTCGCGCGACGCCATGCCGGCGAGCACGTGGGCGAGATGGCCGCCGTGCAGCCGACGCAGATCCGCTCGGCGACCGTGGTAGCTGCCGAACCGAGCGTCGTCGCGCGTGTCAGTGCGGCCCGCCTGGAGGACCTTGCCGAGCAGTTCCCGCAGATCCACCGCTACGTGGCGCAGGAACTGGCGCGCAGGCTGTACCAGCGCAACGACCACATCGGCAGTGCCCGCGACCGCACCAAGGTACTGGTGCTGGCGTCGCCGCAGGCGGCTGCGGCGGCGCAGGTGGTGCAGGAAACGTTGGCCTGCGAAGGCTTCACCGTGCGCCAGTGGCAGGATGGCTTGGCCCGCAGTGGAGGGCTGTCCGTGCAGCGCCTGCAGGAGCTGGCGGCGGGCGTTGATTTCGCGGTGGTGATCTCCGGTGACGACAACGCACCGGCAACGGCCGATGCATGGCCGGCCACGCGGGACGCGCTGCTGCTGGAGACCGGCGTGCTGCTGGGCGTGCTCGGCAGCGACCGCACCGTGCTGCTTGAGGCACGTGGTGAGCATGCCGGCGTGGAAGACCTGCCGGGCGTGGTCAACGTGACGTGGCAGCCGGACCCCAGCGATGAGCTGGAGGCCGTGCTCGCCCCGGCCTGTACCCGCCTGCGACGTTACTTCGAGCGGCAGGGGCCGTTCGCGGTGGCGTGATGGGTGGTGACGTGCCGACCGTCCGCGGTCGGCACGTTGTGGGTGTTGCGCGATGAAGCACCGGTGTCTGGAGTACGGCCACGGGCTTGCATTAGACTGGGCGGCCGCAAGCGGGCCTATAGCTCAACGGTTAGAGCAGAGGACTCATAATCCTTTGGTTCCAGGTTCGAATCCTGGTGGGCCCACCAAAGAAATCGGGCACTTAGGGTCTCCTGTTCCTACCACCATAAGTTGGCCGTTTCGGACAACTTATGATGGTAAAAAAAGCAAAAGATGTCCGCGAGGCAGAGAGCTGTCGAGATTTGGCGCCAAGCACCCCTAGGCGCTTGATTGCACCACGCTCCCAACGGCTAAAGCCGTGAGCGCTCGTGTCATGAGACAACCCGCACTCCGCTGATCCATGACCTGACGTGGGTCAAGTCTGACTTTGACAGACCCCCTCCACGTTGACCCCATCGGGCTCTGCCGCGACACGGGGTGGGAGATCAAGCGTGTGACAGTGGACAACGTCTGGAGGATGGGTGATCCGAGCGTGCTCGCCGGAATCTGAGCAGATTGGGCGGTCAATAGGCCGCTTCTGGCCGATAGCGGACATTGCGGAACGAAAAAAAACCTGCGAGCCTGAATAGGCGAAACGTCACGGCCACCATGGCGGCGGTGCTAGGATCTGCGCCATGGACATCGGCCGGACAACCTTGGCCATCGGCGTCGCCCTAGCCGCAGTGTCCTGCAGCGGATCCCAGGGGCGCTGGACTGCTTTTGTCTATCCGCCGGGCGCATCTACTCAGGAAGTCCGACACGCTGTCTATGGCGACTACGACACCTTCGAACATTGCCAGGCAGCTGCAATAGCTGCCCTGAGAGATAAGCCTCCAGTGCCTTGGTCGGAGGGAGTGGGCTCTTACGAATGTGGACTTGCGTGTCGATATGACGTCGACGTGGACATGTACGTGTGCGATCAAACGCGCAAGTAAGTAGCCCATCCGTGCCCTCCGCTCGCCTGACGTCCTGGTCAGCTTGGCCAGCGCGTGTGAAGCTGATCGATGACAAACCGGTGGCGGTGCATGCCATCCGTGTCGCGGTGTGCCAAGAGGTGCGGGTCGTCCTCAGCAAGATGTTCGTGCTGGTGCGCTATCTGCTCAGGATCGTGCGCCGGCCACCTGCGCCACGCGGCGACCAAGCCGAGTGCGGCCAGAGTCATCAAGGCGGCCAAGGCAACATGCAGGCCGTAGCGGGCACCAACCCAGCCGGCGAGCGGATAGGCAATCAACCAGCAAACGTGCGATAGGGAAAATTGGGCGGCGAACAGGAATGGCAGATCGGCGGAGTCAGCCGAACGTCGCAGCAGCCGTCCGCCGGGGGTAACAAGACCGGCATATGCCATGCCCAACAGCGTCCAGGTCGGAATGACCGCCGCCCATCCAGGATTTCCCTTCAGGGCAAACCAAATGCCGAGGAAGGTGACCAGGACAGCTGACATGAACAGTCCTGCAGTCAGCATCACTGTGCGGTCCGAAATGCGGTCAAGAACCTTTGGAAGAACAAGCGCCACCAGCATGGAGCCGCCGCCGAAAGCCGCCAACGCCCACGCAACCTGTTCCTCAGCCCCGCCCAGAACGGTGCGGACCATGACCACCGTATTGACGAACACCATCGCGCCGCCGGCTGCGGCACAGAGGTTCAATGCAAGCAGGCCCTGCAATCGCGGGGTGCGAAGGTAAGTTCGCATTCCACGGATGGCTCGCGCATAGGGACCATCCTTGGAAGCGACCGCAGCGAGGGCGGGGAACGTGGTGGACGCGACGAGCACCGCCGAGAGGATGAAACCTACCGAGGTACCAGCGAACAACCCGTGGAAGCTGATGATCGTCAGCAGCGCGGCAGCAAGCGCCGGGCTCAGCAGGCTCTCAAGGTCATATGCCAATCGGGAAAGTGAGAGCGCGCGCGTGTAATCGCGCTCTTCTTTGAGGATTTCGGGGATGGTGGACTGAAACAACGGCGTGAAGCATGCCGAGGCCGACTGCAGCACAGCGATGAGGACATACACCTGCCAGATCTGGGTGACGAATGGCAGACAGACCGCCACAGCGGCGCGAACCAGGTCAAGTGCGATCAGCACCCGCTTGCGCAGCCGTGCTGGGACCAACGCTCCAGAAACGGGAGCCAAGGTTACGTACACGACCATCTTGATGGCCAGTGCGGTGCCCAGCACCGCGCCCGCGTGGGCGCCCGCCAGGTCGTAGGCCAGGAGGGCAAGGGCGACAGTGGCCAAGCCGGTTCCGACCAGGGCGACTATCTGTGCACCAAATAAGCGGCGAAACGTCGGGTGACTCAGTACTTCGAGCATGGAATTGTCCTGGTAGCAACGTTTTGACGGCCCCAACCCGCCGTGCACACCATCTGCCTGGCTTCAGGGCAGAGGCGGCAGCCGGGCGGAGTGTACGCCCACTGTTTGGGTCGGGGTGACGACCCCGCCGGCACGGCGGGGTCGTTCGCTAAACGCGAGTGGACTTACTTCTTCTTCGGCGCTGCCTGCGCTTCGCAGCGTTCCTTCAGCGCCTTGGTCTGGGCATCATTGAGGTCCACCTTGAACTTCGAACGGTCCGTCAACTGCTCGCAGGTCGTCGGCTTGGCCTTGGGAGCAGCCGGGGTTGCCGGATCGGCATGAAGCGCCGGATCATGAGCGGACGCCGTGGTGAAAAGGGACATGCTGAGAAGCAGGCCGGTAACTACTGCGCTATGAGTCTTCATGGTGATTTTCCTAGGTTGGGATCGGCAAAGTGCCGGGGTGTTACGGCTGATAGATGTCGGCTTGGTAGCCAATAAGTTCGATGCTCACGGTCACCGGCTTTTCGCTTCGGTTCTGCCAGTACCACCCATGAGTTCCCTCAAATGGCGCGACGAAGGTGCCGCGTGCCTCCCGCTGCGCACCTTCGACGGCGTAGCTGGTCCATGCGCCCTTCACGTCGGGGCGCTCGCCGTGCATATCGACTGCCACGTCCCCGGTTGCCTTCCAGCGGAACAGCATTCCGGCACCAGCAACCATGTAGGACTTGACCTCTTTCCCCTTGCCCGGCTCCAGCGTGATCGTCATCGCGTCCTGGCGAAGCTCACCGTTGGTGAGCGATACCGCGTCTGGATCAAGCGATTGCCCTTTGTTCGCCCCGAACGCGGCCGCGGCCTTCTCCGCCAAGGTGGCCTCTGCGCCCGATGCTGTCGAGGACGTCGGCGTGGCCGGGTCGATGGCGGTGCTTCCGCCGTCCGCCAAGGCAGTCAAGCCCAGCGCCCGGCCGATCCCTGTGGGATCAAGGCCGTACTCCGCCGGCAGGACGGCGGTGATGAGAAGCGCGCCGGCAATGGCGGCGGCAAGAAGGGTCGACTTCAGCAGGCGGCCAGTGGTGGGGATCGGTTGATTGGTGGTGATGGACATAATGGGTCTCGGTCAGAAATCAGGAAACGAAATAGCCGGTGAGCTGCATGCCGATGAGCACGAAGCCGGCCGTCATCAAGATGGTGTTCACGCCATAGGCCTGACGATTGAAGGACGGCAGTCGACGCCAGAAGCCCATCACAATCAGGATGCCGGCAAGCGCCAACAGTTGGCCGAGTTCAACGCCCACGTTGAACGCAAGCATGTTGGGGACCAGCCCGTCCGGCGATAACGAGAAGTCCTGGAGCTTCGTGGCCAGGCCGAAGCCGTGGAAGAAGCCGAAGACAAGCACGGCGATCTTGGTGTTGGGTTGCACGCCGAACCAGCGCTTGAACGCGCCCATGTTGTCCAAGGCCTTGTAGACCACCGACAGGCGGATGTTGGCGTCTACGTTATAGGAGTTGTCGTTAATGCAGTCTAGGTGTACGATCTGGTTTGTCGTTTTTTT
>NZ_JBJDOQ010000037.1:0-2515 GCF_044901215.1 Stenotrophomonas sp. NPDC078853
AATAGCTGTGTAACCCGCAATGGCACACTGCCTTGGCAGTCCATCCCCACTAAAGCGAGCATCGGCATGAACTCACCGTCGTCCCATGACCATCACCATTCTGCAGGCGCAGCCCCTGTCGAGGCTGCGGATGGACGGGTCACCGATCCGGTCTGTGGCATGCAGGTCGATCCCGCCACGACGCAGCATCATGCGACCCACGCCGACACACCTTTCCACTTCTGCTCGGAGCGATGCCGCGCGAAGTTCGTGGCCGATCCGGAGCGCTATCTGACGCCCCAGGACGAACCCGAGGTGGCACAGCCCGGCGCCATCTACACCTGCCCGATGCACCCGGAAGTCCGGCAACAAGGTCCAGGCAACTGTCCCTTCTGCGGCATGGCGCTGGAGCCGGAAATGCCGAGCCTGGAGGACGATGACAATCCGGAACTTCGCGACTTCTCGCGCCGGTTCTGGTGCACGCTTCCGCTGACTGTGGTGACGCTCGTGCTGGCCATGTTCGGCCAGTACCTCCCGCGTGTCGTGCTGGGCGACGTGCAGATCCTGCCGTTGTCGATCGACGTGCAGACCTGGGTCGAGCTGGTCTTGACCACACCAGTCGTGCTGTGGGCCGGCTGGCCGTTCTTCGAGCGCTGCGTGCAGTCGATCCGCAACCGCAGCCCGAACATGTTCACCCTCATCGGGATTGGCGTTGCGGCCGCCTTTGGCTACAGCCTGGTCGCCACGCTGGCACCCGGCTTGTTCCCACCGTCGTTTACCGAACATGGGCGCATCGGCGTGTATTACGAGGCGGCGGCGGTGATCGTGTCGCTGACGCTGCTCGGCCAGATGCTGGAGCTACGAGCGCGTTCGAAAACGTCCGCGGCAATCAAGGGCCTGCTTGGTCTGGCGCCCAAGGAAGCCCGGCGGGTCAATGCCGACGGCACCGAGGAAGACATCCCGCTAACCCACGTGCATGTCGGCGACCACCTGCGCGTGCGACCCGGCGAAAAGTTGCCGGTGGATGGCGAAGTGGTGGAAGGCCGCTCCAGGGTCGACGAGTCGATGCTCACCGGCGAGCCGATCCCGGTCGAGAAAACCACTGGCGATCAGGTCATCGGCGCGACCCAGAACGGCACCGGCGCGCTGGTGATCCGCGCCGCCAAGGTGGGTTCCGACACTGTGCTGTCGCAGATCGTGCAGCTGGTCGCGCAGGCGCAGCGCGCTCGCGCGCCGATGCAGCGGATGGCCGATACCGTCGCCTACTGGTTCGTGCTCGCGGTCCTGGCGATCGCGGTGGCCACCTTCTTCATCTGGGGCTTCTTCGGCCCGGAGCCGGCCTGGACCTTTGCCATCCTGAACGCGGTTTCGGTGTTGATCATCGCCTGCCCCTGCGCGCTGGGTCTGGCCACGCCGATGTCGATCATGGTCGCCACCGGCAAGGCGGCACAGGTGGGCGTGTTGTTCCGCGATGCCGAGGCCATCGAGCACATGCGCCGCATCGATACCCTCATCGTCGACAAGACCGGCACCCTCACCGAAGGACGCCCCGCGTTCAAGGAAGTCGTGGCCTTCGAGGGCTTCGACGCCGACCAGGTGCTGCACCTGGCGGCCAGCCTGGACCAGGGCAGCGAGCATCCGCTGGCCGATGCCATCGTGGCCGAGGCCCGACGCCGGAACTTCGAGTTCGACCGCGTGGAGGACTTCGACTCGGTGACCGGCATGGGTGTGCGCGGAACCGTCGCCGGTCGCGCGCTTGCGCTGGGCAATACCGCCCTCATGGATGATCTGGGCGCCGATCCCGGTGCGCATGTCGACGTCGCCGAGCGTCTGCGCCGCGAGGGTGCGAGCGCCATGTTCCTCGCCGTGGACGGTCGCCTGGCGGGTCTGATCGCGGTCGCAGACCCGATCAAGGCGTCGGCCGCGGCCGCCATCAATGAGCTGCACGCCGCCGGGCTGCGCATCATCATGGCCACCGGCGACGGGCTCACCACCGCACGGGCTGTGGCCACAGAGTTGGGCCTGGACGAAGTGCATGGCGAGGTCCGCCCCGAGGACAAGGCCGAACTGGTGCAGCGCCTCAAGCGCGAAGGCCGGCGGGTGGCGATGGCGGGCGACGGCATCAACGACGCGCCGGCGCTGGCCGCCGCCGACGTCGGCATTGCCATGGGTACTGGCACCGACGTCGCGATGTCGAGCGCGCAGATCACCCTGGTCAAGGGCGACCTGCGCGGCATCCTGCGCGCCCGGAAGATCTCTCAGGCCACCGTGGCCAACATGAAGCAGAACCTCACCTTCGCGTTCGTCTACAACGCGCTCGGGGTTCCGCTCGCGGCCGGGGTGCTCTACCCCGCGTTCGGGATCCTACTGAGTCCGATGGTCGCGGCGCTCGCCATGAGCGTGAGCTCGGTTTCGGTGGTCGCCAATGCCCTGCGTTTGTCCGGCTCCACCGTTGTTGCCACCCCCCACCCTGACCGCGCCGATGAGCCTGCGCGCGGCCATTCCTGTCACTGATGGCTCATATCCCACAAGGAGT
>NZ_JBJDOQ010000038.1:0-1631 GCF_044901215.1 Stenotrophomonas sp. NPDC078853
CAAGGCATAAGGAGAGATGACGATGGAACTCGTTATCACGGGTAGCAACAACAAGGTCTCGGTCTCCGAAGCCGTGTTCGGTCGCGATTTCAGCGAAGATCTGGTTCACCAGGTCGTCGTCGCCTATCGCAACGCCGGTCGCGCTGGTACCAAGGCTCAGAAGACTCGTTCTGAAGTGGCTGGCACCACCAAGAAGTCGAAGAAGCAGAAGGGCGGCGGTGCGCGTCATGGCGCGCTGACGGCTCCGATCTTCGTCGGCGGTGGCGTCACCTTCGCGGCCAAGCCGCGCAGCTTCGAGCAGAAGGTCAACCGTAAGCAGTACCGTGCCGCCATGTGCGCGATCCTGTCCGAGCTGAACCGTCAGGGCCGTTTGACGATCGTGGAGGCCTTCGATGTCGAAGCGACCAACACCAAGTCGTTGATCGCCAAGCTGGCCGGCCTGGAAGTGGGCAAGCGCCCGCTGATCGTCACTGAAGATGCCTCCGAGCACCTGTACCTGTCGGCCCGCAACATTCCCTACGTGGAAGTGCGTGACGTGCAGGGCCTGGACCCGGTGTCGCTGGTCGGTGCCGATACGGTCATCATTACCGCTGACGCGGTCAAGAAGGTCGAGGAGTGGCTGGCATGAGCAGCAACGAGAAAATCTTCAGCGTGCTGCGCGCTCCGCGAGTCTCTGAAAAGACCGCGCGCCTGCAGGAACTTTCCAACCAGTATGTCTTCGAGATTTCGAACGAAGCCACCAAGGCCGATGTAAAGGCCGCGGTAGAGCAGCTGTTCGACGTCAAGGTCGAGGCCGTCAACGTGCTGAACGTCAAGGGCAAGAACAAGTCCTTCCGTAACCGCGCTGGCCGCCGTGGCGATTGGCGCAAGGCGTACGTGCGCCTGGCCGATGGCCAGTCCATCGATGTAACGGCCAAGGCCTGAGGTCCATCCCATGCCATTGATGAAATTCAAGCCCACTTCCCCCGGCCGCCGTTCGGCCGTGCGCGTGGTTACGCCCGATCTGCACAAGGGCGCACCGCACGCAGCGTTGCTGGAGCCGCAGAGCAAGTCCGGTGGTCGTAACCACCACGGTCGCATCACCACCCGTCACGTTGGTGGTGGTCACAAGCAGCACTACCGCGTCATCGATTTCAAGCGCAACAAGGAAGGCATTCCGGCGCGCGTGGAACGGATTGAATACGATCCGAACCGCACCGCCCATATCGCCCTGCTGTGCTACGTCGATGGTGAGCGTCGCTACATCATCGCACCGAAGGGCCTGAAGGCCGGTGACCAGGTGATCGCGGGCTCCGATGCGCCGATCAAGGCAGGCAACACGCTGCCGCTGCGCAACATCCCGGTCGGTACCACCATCCACGGCATCGAACTGAAGCCGGGCAAGGGTGCACAGATCGCTCGTGCCGCCGGCGCCGCCGTGCAGCTGGTTGCTCGTGAAGGCATCTACGCCACCCTGCGCCTGCGCTCGGGTGAAATGCGCAAGGTGCCGGTCGAGTGCCGCGCCACCATCGGTGAAGTCGGTAACGACGAGCACAACCTGGAAAAGCTGGGCAAGGCTGGCGCCAAGCGCTGGCGCGGTGTCCGCCCGACCGTTCGTGGTGCTGCCATGAACCCGGTTGACCATCCGCACG
>NZ_JBJDOQ010000039.1:0-1339 GCF_044901215.1 Stenotrophomonas sp. NPDC078853
CCGGTCTGCCGTTGATGACGATCACGCCGGACCTGGATGCACTTGCACGATACGGTGTAGCCATTGACGACGTACAGAAGACCATCTCGGTAGCGCTGGGAGGTGAATCGGTCGGCCAGGTGTTCGAAGGCGATCGCCGCTTCGACATCGTGGTTCGTCTGCCGGAGAACCTGCGCCAGGACATCGGAACACTGGCGTCACTACCTGTAGCCGTCGCGCCAGGGGCGAGCACGGGCCAGGAGCGAAGCTTCGTGCCCTTGGGCCAGTTGGCCAAGGTCGAGATTGCGCCCGGCCCCAATCAGATCAGCCGTGAGAATGGCAAACGCAGGGTGGTGATCACCAGCAATGTGCGCGGACGCGATCTGGGGTCCTTTGTCGAGGAGCTGCGCAGCAAAGTCGGAAAAGAAGTCCAGCTGCCCGAAGGCTACTGGATCGAGTACGGCGGCACATTTGAGCAGTTGATCTCGGCAAGCAAGCGCCTGTCCATCGTCGTGCCAGTGGTTCTGGTAATGATCTTCGGATTGCTGTTAATGGCATTCGGCTCAGGAAAGGATGCTGCGATCGTGTTCAGTGGCGTGCCGCTCGCACTGACCGGGGGCGTGGTGGCGCTATGGCTGCGCGACATTCCCTTGTCCATCTCCGCAGGCGTGGGGTTCATCGCGCTTTCGGGCGTTGCCGTGCTCAACGGCCTGGTAATGATCAGCTTCATCAAGAACCTGCGGGAAGAGGGTATGCCCCTGCATAGGGCTGTCAGCGAAGGTGCCCTTACCCGCCTCCGGCCGGTTCTGATGACGGCCTTGGTGGCGAGCCTGGGCTTCCTTCCCATGGCTCTGAACGTCGGTGCTGGCGCGGAAGTTCAGCGCCCGCTCGCGACCGTGGTGATCGGCGGAATCATCTCTTCAACGCTGCTGACACTGCTCGTGCTGCCGGCGCTCTATCGACTGATCCACCGCGAAAAACCTGATCTGGAAAGTCGCTCTCCATGAATCATCCATCTCCTTTCCGCACAAGGAACTCGTCTTTGACTTCCCCCACCAAGCTCTTTGCATGGCTTTCGATGCTTGCCGCAGTGCTGCTGCCATTTGCGGCGTTCGCGCACGGTGTCAGCGAGGGCGACCAGGCCTTCCTTGAAGAAAGCACCGGTAGGCAACTGATTGCGTTCACCTACCTCGGCGCCAAGCACATGGTGACTGGATACGACCACCTTCTGTTCCTGTTCGGGGTGATTTTCTTCCTTTACCGCATGCGGGACGTGAGCATCTACGTCACCTTGTTCGCCATTGGTCACAGCACGTTGTTTATTCTAGTCTTGGTGTTCTTTTTTGTATTCATTTTCTTT
>NZ_JBJDOQ010000040.1:0-1235 GCF_044901215.1 Stenotrophomonas sp. NPDC078853
CACAGGCGCGTCAACCATTGATGTCAATGAAGTCGTCTTGGGTACGGCCTTCATGCTCATCGGTGAAAACAGCCGGGACGTGGCTCAGCGAACCGCCGCCAAGCTCAAGGACATCGATGCCACCTTGCCTGACGGCGTGCGGGCGCATCCCGTCTACGACAGAACCGAACTGGTGGACCGGACCATCGAGACGGTGAAGAAGAACCTTCTCGAAGGCGCCTTGCTCGTCATCGTGGTCCTCTTCCTGCTTCTGGGCAATCTACGTGCCGCGCTGATCACCGCGGCGGTCATTCCATTGACGATGCTGCTGACGATCACAGGCATGGTCCAGAATCGTGTTTCGGCGAATCTGATGAGCCTGGGTGCGCTGGACTTTGGCCTGATCGTCGATGGGGCGGTCATCATCGTTGAGAACTGCCTGCGCCGCTTTGGCGAGCGGCAACATCTTCTGGGCCGTCTGTTGACCCGCGAAGAACGATTCTCCTTGGCGGCAAGTGCCAGTGCGGAAGTGATCAAGCCAAGCCTGTTCGGCCTTTTCATCATCGCGGCGGTCTACATCCCGATCTTTGCCCTTTCCGGCGTGGAAGGGAAGATGTTCCACCCGATGGCGCTTACCGTGGTCATCGCGCTTAGCGGTGCCATGGCGCTGTCTCTGACATTCGTGCCGGCCGCCGTGGCTCAGTTCGTAACGGGGAAGGTGTCGGAGAAAGAAACCAAGGCCATGCGCGGGATCACCAAGCTGTATGGCCCGATGCTTGAGCGAGCCGTCAACGCACGCAAGGTGGTGGTGGCCTCGGCCGCAGTGCTCACCGTCCTGGCCGGCCTGCTTGCAAGTCGCCTCGGCACTGAGTTCATTCCGAACCTGGATGAGGGCGATATCGCACTGCATGCGCTCCGAATTCCTGGGACCAGCTTGACTCAGGCCATCGGTATGCAACGTCAGCTGGAAGCGGCGATCAAGCAGTTCCCCGAGGTGGATGAAGTCGTCGCCAAAATCGGCACTGCCGAGGTGGCTACCGATCCCATGCCCCCCTCCGTGGCCGACACCTTCATCATGCTCAAGGATCGGGACCAATGGCCCGATCCACGCAAGCCCAAGGCGCAGCTCGTTGCCGAGCTCGAGAAGGTGGTTCGGGCCATTCCTGGCAACAACTACGAGTTCACCCAGCCGGTGCAGATGCGGGGCTCGAGCAGAAAGCACAGAGGAGATCACCGCACCCAGTGGACATTGCCCG
>NZ_JBJDOQ010000041.1:0-1051 GCF_044901215.1 Stenotrophomonas sp. NPDC078853
AAAGATACGGCAAACGAGAAACTACAAGCTCACACGATAACATACAAGTCCAATTACCATAAGGATTATACGCTCTAGATATGCGCGATGCGGTTCGGGGAAGCTTCGATCAGGGTCACCGGGATGGACTGGCCATCTTCAGTGAAAACGCGGCTCATGCCAGCCTTGCGGCCCACGAAGCCCAACGAATATTTCTTCGTCATGGTCGTAGTCCTCAGGTCAGCTTGATCTGAACGTCGACGCCGGCAGCCAGTTCGAGCTTCATCAGCGCGTCCACGGTCTTGTCGTTCGGATCAACGATATCGAGCACGCGCTTGTGCGTGCGGGTCTCGTACTGGTCACGCGCGTCTTTGTCGACGTGCGGGGAGACGAGGATGGTGTAGCGTTCGATCTTGGTCGGCAGCGGGATCGGGCCACGCACTTGCGCGCCGGTCCGCTTTGCCGTTTCTACGATCTCGCTGGCCGAACGGTCGATCAAGCGATGATCGAACGCCTTCAGCCGGATACGGATCTTTTGGTCCGCCATGACGGGGGTTCCTTCGTTAAAAGAGCGACGGACAAGGCCTCTGGGTTGCCATGTCCCATGAATATCCTGAATACAGACGGCCCGCACTCCTGCAGGCCGACAAGGTCAATCCCTTAACCTCAAAAACGTAGGCAGGTCGGTTTCCCGGCCTGCCCAGACGTAGAAGCATAGCGCACATACAAAAAGCCTGTCAACACAGTGTGTTGACAAAGCCTGAATGGCGCGACCGATCCTGGTCCGGGGAACACGAAACACATCCTGTGTTTCTTTTCCCTTTTAAAAGCACCCCGATGCCCTACCCAGGCAACATCGGGGTGCAGAGTCTAACAGATTACTTGATGATCTTGGAGACCACGCCGGCGCCGACGGTACGACCGCCTTCGCGGATGGCGAAGCGCAGGCCTTCGTCCATGGCGACCGGGTTGATCAGGGTGACAACCATCTTCACGTTGTCGCCCGGCATCACCATTTCAACACCTTCCGGCAGCTTGGCAGCGCCGGTGATGTCGGTGGTGCGGAAGTAGA